>NZ_RZRR01000153.1:0-8188 GCF_003998555.1 Mesorhizobium sp. M7A.F.Ca.CA.002.09.1.1
TGCCTGGATCGTGCCGTTCTGGAACGTCTTGACGTCCTGCAATTCCCAATAGCCGTCGCGCAGGAAGGCACGGGCAGCATCCTTGCGCTCGACGATGTTGCCTTGCGGGTCGAGAATGAAGAATACGACATCGGCCATTTCCAGGCCCTGGTTCAGGATGGCCCGCGCACCGATGATGGTGTCCCCCGAACTGGTTTTCTGCCGGATCCAGGGCGCGGCATCGGCCGAGACCGTATTCGATTTGCCGGAACGCAGCTGGGTTTCGATCTGCTCGGACCAGGAGAATGCGTGCGCGGCGAGCGGATTGATGACGCCAACCGACAGGACGCCGAACAGCAAGGCTCCGATACAGCAGGGCAAGAGGAACTGCCAGGCGGAAACACCGGCGGAACGCGCGATGACCAGCTCGTAGCGCCGGTTCAGCGACACCAGCGTCGCCATCGCCGAGAAGAGACCGACGAACGGCACCGTCTGCAGCATGATCATCGGCATGCGGAGGCCTGAAATGGCTACCGCCGTGCCGTAGGTGAAGCCGGGCAGGCCGGTGGTGCGGCCGGACAGCTCGGTGAAATCGATCAGGAACACCAGCGCCAGGAGGCCGATGAAGAACCAGATGGTGATCGTCACGTAGCGGAAGAAGAAATAGCGGCCCAGTGTCCAGCCCATCAGCCGACCCCTTGCCCTGATGTGCCGCGCCTGGACAAACGCAATTTGAAAGCATTCCAGCTGTCAGCGATGCGCGAGGCGAAGTTTGTCATCCAGTCCGCCCAGGTCACGGGCAGTTCCAGTGTCCGGTTCGAGACGATGAACCAGATCGCCACCGCGGAAGCCACGATCGGCACACCATAGACCATATAGGCATATTGCGGGATCTCATCCGCCTTGCTGGCGGCGAAAAAGCCCAGCCAACGCACGAACAGCGATATCGTGATCGCCGTGATCAGCGGATTGACGCGCGCCTCGCGGTGCGAGCGCGCATCCCCGGCGACCGCAAGCGCGATCAGCGCGAAAACCATGGAATAGGTCCATTCCGAGAACCGCTGGTTGACTTCGGCCCGGTATTCGTAGGGGCTCTGCTGATAATACTTGTCGTTGGCGCTCGGGTTGAGCAGGTACTGCGTCGTCTGGTCCTTGGGCAGGAGCGTCACCGCTGAAGCCGCCGCCATGAAGGCCGACATGTCGAAGGCATAGGAGGTGAAGCGGATGACGGAGAGATCGCCGGTCAGCGTTTTGCGATGGATGACGCCGTCATTCATCATCAGCACCTTTTCACCGCCGCGTTCGATGATGCTGCCGGTCTTGGCGTAGTAGACGAGGTTGACGCCTTCTTCGCGCGAATCGGCGACGAAAATGCCGCCCAGCCGATTGTTGGGAAGGCGCTCGCCGACCTGCAGGAACAACCCGTCGTCGATCTTGCGGAAGGTACCTTCCTGGATGATCAGCGACAACAGATCCGCGCGTGACGATGCCACCAGGGCCCGGTTCTTCTGCCGTGCGTAAGGATCGATGCCGTTGTCGACGGCAAAGGAAAAAACGGCTGCGGCGAGCGCCAGCAACATGATCGGCCGCACGATCGTCCAGCGCGAGGCTCCCGCGGCGTTGACGACGGCAAGTTCGGAATCCGAATTCATGACGCTGAGTGTCTGTGCGACCGCCACCACCAGCGCAAAAGGCACTACGATCGGGATGATGGACGGAAGGATGAGGGCGGCGACTTCGAAGAAGGTCAGCGCCGATTGGCCGCTGTCGGTGACCAGATCGATCTTTGCCAGCACCTGCGTCGTCCATACGATCGCCAGCGTCCACACAAGAGCGGCCATGAAGACCACGAAAGCGCGGCGCATGATGTAGCGTTCAACGACCTTCATGAAGGCTTTTCTCGATTTTTTCGAACGGCATCATGCCGCCGAACAAGGTAGCTGTCCGGCAGCGCCTGCACAACTGGCTCATCAGATGGTCTATCCGGGTTCTGTCCCACATCACGCCCCCCGGCTGGGCGGAGTGTCGGCGGGAATGGATAAGAAAGGGCGAACATCGATGGTTAACAACAAGTTGCGGCAAAAAGCGGGGCCGTGCCGCGACGAATCGTCATCGATTCCATAGGTCATATGGGATGCCAATTCGGCAAAGTCTTGCCAAATGCCGGAAAACGACCAAATGTCGCGCATCGTTTCGAACCGCTTCCCCAAAAGTCGCGCATTCCCTGAAAGCAGGACATGATGAATCAAAGACCGTCGATCGCCTTCGCCAAATTTTCCGGGTCCCAGAGCGGGGTGAACAAGAAGGGCACGGTCTTCGTGCTCGCGGCGGATGAGGGCGGCCTGAGCGACGTCGCCAAGCCCAGTGATCCCGGCAAGACACTGGAGCGGGCTTTTCCCGTGGCTGAGTTCACCGGCAAGTTCGCCAGCACGGTGGAAGTTCTGGCCCCGCAGGGAGCGTCGCTCGACAGACTGGTGGCGATAGGCACCGGCAAGGTGTCGGGACTGGACGAATATGCGTGGTTGAAGCTTGGCGGCACCGTTGCCGCGTCGCTGCGCAAGGCGACCGAGGTAGCGGTAGTCCTCGATGTGGTCGGCGCCTCGCCGAGCGCGAAGGACGCGGCAAGCCTTGCCGCGGGCATTCTCCTGCGCAGCTATTCCTTCGACAAGTACAAGACCAGGAAGGATAAGGACGACGGCAAGGCAGAGCCGAAGAAGCCGGTCAAGGTGACCATCCATACCGCCGATCCGGCCGCTGCGAAGAAGGCCTTCGCCGATGCCGAGGCGGTGATCGACGGCGTCCTTCTGGCGCGCGACCTCGTCAACGAACCGGCAAACGTGCTTGGGCCGGTCGAGTTCGCTGCCCGCGCCAAGGAACTCGAGGCACTCGGCGTCAAGGTCGAGATATTGGCTGAGAAGGAAATGAAGAAGCTCGGCATGGGCTCGCTGCTCGGTGTCGCGCAAGGCTCGCCACGCGGCGCCCGCATGGCGATCATGCAGTGGAACGGCGGCAAGCCGAAGGACAGCCCGATCGCCTTCGTCGGCAAGGGCGTCACTTTCGACACCGGCGGCAATTCCATAAAGCCGGCCTCGGGCATGGAGGATATGAAGGGCGACATGGGCGGTGCCGCCGCCGTTACCGGCCTGATGCATGCGCTGGCGGCCCGCAAGGCGAAAGCCAATGTCGTCGGTATCATCGGACTGGTCGAAAATGCGGTCGACGGTCATGCCCAGCGTCCCGGTGATATAGTCACTTCGATGTCGGGCCAGACCATCGAGGTGCTCAATACCGACGCCGAGGGCCGCCTCGTGCTGGCCGATGCGTTGTGGTACTGCAACGACCGCTTCCAGCCGAAATTCATGGTCAATCTGGCGACGCTGACCGGCGCCATCATGGTGGCGCTCGGCCAACATTATGCCGGCCTGTTTTCCAACAATGACGAACTGGCCGAAAAATTGTCGGTGGCGGGGCAGGCGACTCAGGAACGGCTGTGGCGCATGCCGCTCGGCGCCGAATACGACAAGCTGATCGATTCCAAGAACGCCGACATGAAGAACATCGGCGGCCGTTTTGGCGGCGCCACCATCGCGGCGCAGTTTCTGCAGCGCTTCGTCAAGGACACGCCATGGGCTCATCTCGACATAGCCGGCACGGCGATGGGGGCGCCGTCGAACGAGATCAACCAGTCGTGGGGTTCCGGTTTCGGCGTCAGGCTGCTCGACCGGCTGGTGCGCGATAACTATGAGCAGTGAACGGGTTCGATCACTATAGGCTGAAGCGATGGCCGACGTTCTGTTCTACCACCTGACCGAATCGACGCTGGAGGATGCGCTGCCAGGCCTCCTGGAGCGCAGCGTCGACCGTGGCTGGCGCGCCGTGGTGCAGACAGGCACCGAGGAACGCCGCGATGCGCTCGACCAGCATCTTTGGACCTTCCGCGACGATTCGTTCCTGGCGCACGCAACCGATCGTGAAGCTCATCCCGGCGAACAGCCGATTCTGTTGACCACCGGCGACGGCAATCCCAACGACGCCAAGATAAGGTTCCTGGTCGACGGCGCGGTGCCGCCTGACCTTGGCGGCTACGAGCGCGCGGTGTTCCTGTTCGATGGCCACGATGCCGCCCAGCTCGAGGCGGCGCGAGGACACTGGAAGGTGATGAAGAGCGCTGGCCACGACGTCACCTACTGGCAACAGACGCCAGATCGCCGCTGGGAGCGCAAGGCGTAGACCAGCCGCTTGTGGCGGATGACTCGATCCTACAGTCTTGCCTTGATCCGGTTCTGTTTCCGGGTGACGTAGTCGCCGTGTTTCAATCTCTTGAAAACATACCAGTCGCCATCCGGAGCCTTGCGCTGGTAGATTACTTTGCCAGCCTGGCGGTGCTCGAAGCAGGTCATCGAGCCCTTCACGCCAGGAACCGTGCCATTGCGCACGCCAGCACAGCTTGCCGCCGCCGGGAATGAACCACATGCCGTCGCCATAGCCCGACTTGCCTTTGTCGTGGGTCCAGGACTCGAACTGTCTCTGCTTGACGGCAAAGAAGCCGGCGCCCTTCTTGCCCCACAGCCACGAATGGTTCTGATAGATCTGGTAGACGCCTTCGTCAGGAACCGCTGTGGCCTCTTGAGCCTGCTCGGCGATTTTCATCGCCGTCTTGGCTGTCGCAGGAGCCTGGAAGGCAAGAACAAGAACGGAGCAGGCGAATGCCGCTCCAAGATAATTTCCCACTACCCGCTTCACGAAACTTCTCCACAGACTGATTTACGCCACGCCTCAATCCTCATCCCGAACCGCTGGTTCGGGATGGATCACGATCAAACAAGGAGATTGGAAGTCGATCCCGATCGCGTCGGGGTCGATCAGCACGATGCGTCTACGGCAGGACGTGCTGGGTCACCCTCCAGTCGGGCAGACCATAGCCACCCAGCCACGGCCACACTTCCTTCTGGTTGAAGTAGACAACCGAAGTCAGCGCCGGGAACTCCGCGTAGGATTTGCGGGAATCTTCCTGCCATTTCGAGACATAGTCCTGCTTCCCGACATAGCCGAGTTCCGCAACGATGATCGGCTTGTTGAACACTGCAACGCGGTCATAGCCGGGCTTCAGCAGCTCAGCGAAGGTGCGGTCGCGGCCGGTCTCGTCATCATCTTTTTTCTGCAGACCGAACACCGACAGGCCGATGACGTCGACATAGTCGTCGCCGGGGTAGTATTTTTCCAAACCCTCTTCGCCTTTGGGCGACCACATGTACTTGGCTGCGGGGGCAGCCTTGCGGCAGATGTCGACTTCGCGCTTGTAAGCGGAGATCCAGTCCTTGGGAGCCCAGTTGGCCCAGGTGAAGCGGCCGTTCTTGTCTTCCATTTCCTGCGCCCAGCGAATGGTCACCGGGCTCTTCATCTGTCCCACCAGGTCGCAGATCGCCTGCATGTTGGCGTCATATTTGCCGCTCAAAATGCCGTCGCGCAATTCGGGCGGGGTGATGCGCCAGTCCTTGGACCAGGTCCACGGCTCAACCGTGATCAGCAGCGAACGGCCGCGCTGCAGCGCATAGGCGTCGGCGAGTGGCAGCGTCGACAGATCGACGTCTTCCCAGGGCAGGAACAGCTCTTCGATGCTGGCGCTCTTGTCGGCGCTGAAGTCGCCGTAGGGATCGTAGGATCCGAACGCCGAGGCGGCGCTGCTCGTCTGGACGGGGTCCGTCGCGGCTACTGAGCCAGCGCCTCCTGCCGTGGGGAACGCGGCGCTTCCGCCCAATGCCAGCGCGATTGCAAGTGCTTTTACTGTGGAGTGTTTCATGTCGATCTCCCATGGCCCCAACCTCTTGCGGAAGTTAAGGCTTCGCCCGTGCGCATCGATGCTTGATCGACACGATTACCCAAAACCGATCGGCTCTATTTGGCAGAATCTGCGGGATTTCGGAGCGACCCGTTGGCGGATGTGCGAAACCTGACACAGAGCCACCCAAAAAATTATCTCTCAAGGCCCTATACAGGGGGCGCTCGAGAGAAAGTTCGCCGCGATACTCACAAATTCGCGTCAATATCCCGATATATCATCCCTGGCTAATTTAAGAGCCGGTCGCGACCAAGAGTCAAGTGCAATTAACGGTTGCTTAACCATGTGCGCGCGACATGGTTAACGCTGCTCTCAAAGTTCGATCCTTGCCGGACAGCTTTGGCCCATCGGCGAATTCTCCAGCGCTGAAAAATTTGCGGCTCATCGTTCACGTGCTGGTCGGTGGAAACTGTTCCACCGGACTATCCTTAACCAGTTCTGAAGAACCGTAGTTAAGAAATAACTAATTTAGTTGACTCTAAGGATGCCTGAGCGGATTCTGCTGCTGGGTTAGGCTCATCGGCCGTCGTTTGGCTGATGCTCGGGTGGCGGCAGTAAAGTGTATGAGTGTTTCCGCGGACGTGGGGATCATCGGCAGTAAGACCATGCCGAAACGGGGGCGTGGGGCAGCTCCGGGCAAGGCGGCGGAGAAGCCTCCTTTTCTGGTGCCCGTGCTGTCGGCCGCCCAGAAGCGGATCTGGAAGCTAGGACTTGCCTGCTGGTCGGTAACGTTCGGATTTTTCTGGTTCTGGTGGCTGCAGCCCGGGCACATCGAACACGTTATCCCATACATGCTGGCGACATTGACGCTCGTATGGCTGACATTCATGCCGATGTATTTTCTCTTGAACGTGCATGCGATGAAAAAGCCGTCCAGGCTTCACACGATCCCGAAGCATTCGCGTGTCGCGATGGTGGTGACCAAGGCTCCGTCAGAGCCGTTTTCCGTGGTTGCGCGAACCCTCGAGGCAATGCTGGCGCAGGACTGTCCGCATGATACCTGGCTGGCCGACGAGGACCCGTCCGAGGAAACGATTGCCTGGTGCGATGCCCATAACGTCATGATTTCGACGCGGCGCGGGCGGGAAGATTATCACCGCAAGGTGTGGCCCCGCCGGACGCGCTGCAAAGAGGGAAACCTGGCCTTCTTCTACGACCACTATGGTTATGAACGCTATCACTTCGTCGCTCAGATGGACGCGGACCACGTCCCGACACCAACCTATCTCAGGGAAATCCTGGTTGCCTTTGCCGACCCGGCGGTTGGCTATGTATCGGCGCCGAGCATATGCGACAACAATGCCGCTGAAAGCTGGTCGGCACGCGGCCGGCTGTTCCCGGAAGGGATGTTCCACGGACCTTTGCAGTCCGGCCACACGGGCGACGGAACGCCGCTCTGCATCGGCTCGCACTATGCCGTGAGAACCGCAGCGCTCAAGCAGGTCGGCGGCCTTGGCCCGGAACTGGCCGAAGATCACTCGACGTCCATGCTGTTCATTGCGGCTGGTTGGCGCGGTGTGCATGCCATAGACGCCATTGCCCATGGCGACGGCCCGCAAACCTTTGCCGATCTTGTCACGCAAGAGTTCCAGTGGTCGCGGAGCCTGATGACGATCATGCTCGAATACTCGCCCATATACCTTTCCAAGGTATCGCCACGGCTGAAATTCCAGTTCCTGTTCCGCCAGCTCTGGTATCCGCTTTTCGCCGTATTTTCGCTTCTCATGTACATCATGCCGATATACGCACTTATTACGGGTCAGAATTTCGCCAATGTGACGTATATTGACTTCCTTCTATACTATGCGCCGAACTCGATTTCGCTGATTGTGCTGGTGATGCTGTTGAAGTCCTTCGGGCTGTCGCGCCCACTGACCGCCAAGACGATCAGTTGGGAGGGAATGTTGTTCTCATTCTTCGCTCGTTGGCCGTGGGTGCTGGCGGGCACGCTGTCGTCGATCCGCGATTATCTGACCAAGTCGTTCGTCGATTTTCGCGTTACCCCCAAGGGCAGCGGCCCGAAAAACCTGCTGCCTGCCCGCGTTATTGTTCCCTATGTGGTGCTTGCAATGGGAGCTTCGCTGCCGGTCCTTCTTGTAGACCGCGCCTCGGACGCCACCGGCTTCTACTGGTTCGCTGCCTTCAATGCGTTCGTCTACGGATTGCTTGTGGTCGTGATCATCACCAGGCACCTCGTGGAGAACAAAATTTCGTTGCGTTGCAATGCCGCGAAACTCACCTTGCAGGCCTCGCTCGCTGGCGTTGCGCTCTTCGTCCCGGGCGCCGCGTTCTGTGACCGCGGCCTGGAAGGCATATATGGGCTCCAGCAGGGGGCAGGCGGTATGCGCATCGTCAGCGTGGCCTACCCGG
>NZ_RZRR01001541.1:0-539 GCF_003998555.1 Mesorhizobium sp. M7A.F.Ca.CA.002.09.1.1
ATCGCATGCTTCGCCTTCAGCCCCTCCAGCACGGCTGCGAGTTCGACACCACGCGCGGCCGCGTTCTCGTTCAGGCGCAGCCGTTTGGTCTCGGCAAGCGCCGCAGACCCGCGGCGCAGCCGACAGGATGGCCGGAATAGGTATAGCCATGGCCGATGGCGCCGAAGCTGGTCTTGTCGGCCTCGAAGACATCGGCGACCTTGGCGCCGATCAAAGTGGCGCCGAGCGGGAAATAACCCGAAGTGATCGCCTTGGCGATGGTCATGAAATCCGGCTTCACACCGGACAGACGCGAACCCGACCATGCGCCGGTGCGGCCGAAGCCCGTCACCACTTCGTCGGCGATCAGCAGGATCTCGTGGCGGTCGCAGATTTCGCGCACCAGCGGCATGAAGCTCTCATGCGGAACGATGACGCCGCCGGCGCCGAGAACCGGCTCCATGATGAAAGCGGCGATGGTGTCGCCACCCTGGAAGGCGATTTCGTCCTCCAGCGCCCTGGCGCAGAGTTTTGCCAGCCGCACTGGGTCGGTCTCGTCG
>NZ_RZRR01001542.1:0-539 GCF_003998555.1 Mesorhizobium sp. M7A.F.Ca.CA.002.09.1.1
ACCCAGCCCGCGTCGCGCTCAACGGCAGCGATGGTTTCCTACTGTTGCCGCAGACGAAGAACTTCTTCGAGCTGCCGGATATTTCGGTGCCGCTCGACTACAGCAGGCATGTCGCGCCGATGATATCGGACATGGGCGCGATGCTGGCGACGGCGGCACTTGTGCGCAAGATCGGCGCGAAGGACGAAGCGGGTTGATCGGGCTGCGCTTTCAGCACTCGAAGCCGTATTTGTCACGCATGTAGTCCGCCTCTTCTTTCGACATTTTGTTGAACATGACGCACACGGTGAAGCTGCCGACCTGACGTCCGCCGCGTGTGTATCCCCAGTCGGAAATATCGTCCCTGGTGAATTCTATGTTCTGGCCGAGGACGACGTTGTGCACTTCCTCCGGCTGGTTTGCCAACATGCCGACAAATCCGGTTTCGGTGCGGCGGAACGGTATGACCCAGAAGTGTTCGGTGACGTTGCCGTCCCGTACCTTGACCTTCAATTTGAACCTCTCTGTGTCGGCGGGAGGCGCCTCGGACAGTGCCAGGA
>NZ_RZRR01001543.1:0-538 GCF_003998555.1 Mesorhizobium sp. M7A.F.Ca.CA.002.09.1.1
CCCCTATTCCCCTACCTCGCATTTTCGGGGTTACATCAGTCAAAACTCTTCCCTATAAGGCCCTCCTAGCCTGATACCAGAATCGCGAGCACAACCGGCCGGGTCTTCCCGTCCCGGTTTTTTGTGCAAGCCGCCCGCCGAACGGACCTTTGACATGCCAAGACGCACTGACATCAAGTCGATCCTGATCATCGGGGCCGGCCCCATCGTCATCGGCCAGGCCTGCGAGTTCGACTATTCCGGCACGCAGGCCTGCAAGGCGCTGAAGGAGGAAGGCTTCCGCGTCATCCTGGTCAATTCCAACCCGGCCACCATCATGACCGACCCGGAACTGGCCGACGCCACCTATATCGAGCCGATCACGCCTGAAGTGGTGGCCAAGATCATCGCCAAGGAGCGGCCCGACGCGCTGCTGCCGACCATGGGCGGCCAGACCGCGCTCAACACCGCTCTGTCGCTGCGCCGCATGGGCGTGCTCGAGCGCTACAATGTCGAGATGATCGGCGCCGACGCTACCGCCATCGACAAGGCCGAGGAC
>NZ_RZRR01001544.1:0-537 GCF_003998555.1 Mesorhizobium sp. M7A.F.Ca.CA.002.09.1.1
GTGTGCAGCTCAGATCCCGCCGTACCAGTCATAGCCATTGTCTTCCCAATAGCCGCCCCTGCCACCGCCGACATCGGCAAAGCCGTCGACCAGTTCGATCTTGTAGAGATATTTCGGCATCTTGTAGCCGAGCTGGCGCTCGACGCGAACCCGCAGCGGCGCGCCGTTCTCGACCGGCAGCGGCTTGCCGTTCAGGCCGTAGGCGAGGATCGTCTGCGGGTGACGGGCATCGATGAGGTCGATGGTGCCGTAATATTTGATGTCGCCCGACAGGCTGCGGTCGATCGTGTCGAGGCAATGGAACATGACATAGCGCGCCTGCGGTTTGACCACCGCCTGGTCCAGCACCAGCGACAGCGGCGTGCCGGTCCATTTGGCTATGCAGCTCCAGCCTTCGACGCAGTCATGGCGGGTGATCTGGGTGCGGCTTGGCATGTTCTGGAGCTGCTCGCGGCTGAGCGACAGCGGCTTTTCGACAAGACCCGTCACTTCCAGACGCCAGTCGGCGAAATTGTTGGCGAGCAGGCCCTTGTAGAC
>NZ_RZRR01001545.1:0-537 GCF_003998555.1 Mesorhizobium sp. M7A.F.Ca.CA.002.09.1.1
CTTCATGGCCTATCGCGTCGGACCGACCAGCGCCGTGGCGCCGTTCTACTATTGCTTCACCGTCTGGGCGGTCATTTCGGGCCTGCTGGTGTTCGGGCAATTCCCCAACACACTGGCGGTCTGTGGCATCCTGCTGGTCGTCGGCAGCGGGCTGACCATCGTGTCGCTGGATCAGCGCCAGCGCCGGTTGGCCGTCGTCGCCTAGCCTCGTTTCATTGCGGGAACGCCGATCTTTGTTTTCGCCGCCCCGATGCCATAGGCAAGCCACAGCCGGGCATACCGGCCTGAAGCCGGTCTTGCCTTCAGAAACTCGAAACCTCAGACGATCCGCAGGCGCCTAAAGCGTCCGCCTTGCGCTGAACTGATGGTAGGCCCACAGAACAACCACCGCCCCGATGACGGCAACGATCAGGCTGTAGATGTTGAGACCGGTGACGCCTGATGCGCCGAAGGCACTGAAGATCAGCCCGCCGACAATGGCGCCGACGATGCCCAGCACGATATCCATTATGACACCCTGGCCGGTCTTGTTGACGA
>NZ_RZRR01001546.1:0-537 GCF_003998555.1 Mesorhizobium sp. M7A.F.Ca.CA.002.09.1.1
GCGCAGGCGGCTGTGCCGGCCGCTGCGCAGAAGATCGCCGACCACTTTTCCTCGGTCAAATCGATGAGCGGCGAATTCGTGCAGTTCGGCCCCAAGGGCGAGCAGACCGGCGGCAAGTTCTTCCTCGAACGGCCGGGCAAGATCCGCTTCAACTACGACGGCTCTTCGAACTTCCGGGTGATTTCAGACGGCCAGTCGGTGGTCATCCTGAACAAGAGGCTCAACACGTCCGATCTCTATCCGCTGTCGAAGACACCCTTGAAGCTGCTGCTCGACAACAGGATCGACCTCTCCGGCGACCGCGTCAAAAGCGTCAAGCAGGAGGACGACCTCACAACCATCCAGCTCGCCGACAAATCGGTGTTCGGCAATTCGAAGATCACCATGATGTTCGATCCGAAAACCTTCGACTTGCGGCAGTGGACGATCACCGACGCGCAGGGCAAGGATACGACGGTGATGATCTTCAACACCAAGGAAGGCGTCAGCTTCGCGCCGGATACTTTCGCCATCGACTACACGGCGAACCGCGAGCTC
>NZ_RZRR01001547.1:0-536 GCF_003998555.1 Mesorhizobium sp. M7A.F.Ca.CA.002.09.1.1
TTGTGGCCGGCAGACGGAGACGGGCGGCAACACCACCATCGCCGTCATTGCCACCGATGCGGTGCTCACAAAGGCTGCCGCCAAGCGCCTGGCGATGTCGGCGCATGATGGATTCGTGCGCGCCATCTGGCCGACGCACACGCCGGCCGATGGCGACCTTGTGTTCGCGCTGGCGACCGGCACGAGCGGTATCGAACTCTCCGCCGATGCAGCAATCGATCTCTACGCCGCCGCCGGCGCCACCATGGCGCGCGCCATCAGCCGAGGCGTCTATGCCGCGACACCTGCCGAAAACGATCTGTTTCCGGTCTGGTCGTCACGCATGAAGTGAAGCGATCAATCAGACCGGATCGGACTTTTCTTCCTCGAACGTCACCGCGACATCAGAATTCGCCGACAGCCAGACCTTCTTGCCGTCGACTTCGGCAATCAGGCTCAGGGGAATGTAGTGGTGATGGCCCTTGTGGGCGCCCTCGCCGCTATCGGCCTTGGTTAGCTTGATGCGCTGGCCATCGACCTTGTCGACAGTGCCGACA
>NZ_RZRR01001548.1:0-535 GCF_003998555.1 Mesorhizobium sp. M7A.F.Ca.CA.002.09.1.1
CATGTATGGCGGCAAGGCCGAGCAGGTCGGCACGCCATTCGAGATCTACAACCGGCCGGCAACCAAGTTCGTCGCCAATTTCGTCGGCACGCTGAATGTGCTGGAAGGCACCGTCACCGATGCCGCCGCGGGCACGGTGCGGGTCAATTCCGAACAGGTCTCGCTCAAGGGCAAGCTCAACGGTTCCAAGTCGGGCGACACGCTGTCCCTGGCGCTGCGTCCGGAAGCTATTTCGCTGGGCCGCCAGCCTGGCCGTGACTCCAGCCTATCCGGAGAAATCTCCGAAGTGCATTTCCTCGGATCGGTCATCCGGGTTCGTGTCGGCATCGGCGGCAACACGGTCTCGCTCGACACGTTCAACAGCCCGGCAACGCCGCCCCCCGCAGTTGGTGAGAAGGCCGAGATCTCGTTTTCTTCGAGCGATATGCTCGTGCTGCACTAGGCTGCTGCGCTTGTTTGGAATGAATGGCTGTATCCCGGTTAGCGAAGGGGGAAGGATGCTTCCGCCCGCGTGGCATGGGCTGCAGTGCAGGGA
>NZ_RZRR01001549.1:0-532 GCF_003998555.1 Mesorhizobium sp. M7A.F.Ca.CA.002.09.1.1
GCCTTGCCCGCGTGGCGTTGGGCCGGGAGATGTCGCCCGTATATCAAAGCGCTTTTGGCCACGCAAACGGCGATCGGTCACGAATTGGAGGCCAGAGCCGTCGTCATTTGCGAATGCTTCATTTTCCCGGCCGAATATGGCAGGGGACGCTGAAATGCCGCAAACAGCAGTTCATTGACAATCATGCCCGTCACCAAAGATCCTGATAGCATTGCAGTCGCCGGCCCGGCGATCATCCTCGTCGAGCCTCAGCTTGGCGAGAACATCGGCATGGTCGCGCGCGCCATGGCCAATTTCGGTCTGTCGGAGCTGCGCCTCGTCAATCCGCGTGACGGTTGGCCGAGCGAGAAGGCACGTGCGGCGGCGAGCCGCGCCGATCATGTCATCGACGCCGTCACCGTCTTTGACGATCTGGCCTCGGCGCTCGCCGACCTGAACTTCGTCTTCGCCACCACGGCCAGGCAGCGCGACGGCTTCAAATCCGTGCGCGGGCCGGTGGAGGCGGGCAGGATGCTTCGGACCCGTCACGCAA
>NZ_RZRR01001550.1:0-532 GCF_003998555.1 Mesorhizobium sp. M7A.F.Ca.CA.002.09.1.1
TCCTTGCGCAGCTGCGTCGCGGTGATTTCTGTGGCCTCCTTTGCGATGCGAGCGGAAAGCGCCGCGTCAGGTTTGCCGGTGACGCTGATGTTGATGATAGGCATTCTTCTTCTCCTTGGCTTGAGCGGCGTCCGATCGCCGTTGAAACAACCATGCCACCACCTTTTAGGCAAAAAAATCGAATTGTTTTTAAATGATACTTCGATAGTATCGAAGTATGGAAACGCTCGATCCCGATCTGCTCCGAACCTTCCTTGCTTTCGTCGACAGCGGCTCGCTGGCCCAGGCGGCTGCAAGCATCGGCCGTTCGCCCTCGGCGGTGACCGCCCAGATGCAGCGGCTGGAGGAAGTCGTCGGTGAGCCGCTGCTGGCGCCGCAGGGGCGGGGACGTGGTTTGACGCCGGCGGGTGAGGATCTCGTCGGCCACGCCAAGCGCATTCTTGCCGTCCATCGCGAGGCTTGGCTGGCGCTGAAGGGCGCCCGCGCTGCCGGGCGCGTTGCCATCGGCACGACGCAGGATTTTGCCGACAGC
>NZ_RZRR01000154.1:0-8166 GCF_003998555.1 Mesorhizobium sp. M7A.F.Ca.CA.002.09.1.1
GGAATGAGGGCCGGTCGGGCGGCGGCTGCAGGGACGGACGCTCGGCGGGGGCAAGAGCCAGCCTGGCAAGCGAGGGATTGGCCAGGCACCAGCCGGCGCTGTCGAGAAAGACTGTCTCGAGCATGACGAATACATCTTCGTTCGCCGCCATGCGGGCGCGGTAGGCGGCATCGCCCGCCTCCACGCGGGCGATGAGCCGCAACGCGATTTCTTCTTTCGAACTGAACAGATTGTAGACCGTTTTGCGGGTCAAGCCGGCACGCGTCGCGATCTCCTCGACCGAGGTGTTGGCAAACCCCATCTCCCGAAACGCCAGGTCGGCGGCATTGAGGATGAGGCTTCGCGACCGTTCGGTCCGCTTTGGGGTTGTCATTTTTATACCCTAGTGTAAATTTACACATATGTAAACTTTTGCTGCGTGACCGCCGCATTGCGGCAGCCGCCAATCCCGCGAAGGGTCGACTGTGGCGCATCGGAATTCAAGCGGCTCTATGGGAAGCAATGTGCAAATGGCTGGTAGTCTCAAGGAATTCGGCCTTGGGATCTGGATTGCGGATGGTCCGATCGTCACGGCGGCCGCCGGCTTTCACTATCCCACGCGTATGGCCGTTATCGGATTGTCCGGGGGCGGTTTGTTCATCTGGTCACCGGTAGAGCTCACGAACGAGCTGCGCGCCGATGTGGACGCTCTGGGCGTGGTGCGCTTCCTGATCCCGCCCAATTCGCTTCACCACGTGTTTCTCGCTGACTGGCAGCGCGGCTATCCCGATGCCAAGGTCTATGCGCCACCCGGCCTGCGGGAAAAGCGCCGAGATATCCTCTTCTGCGGCGAGCTCGGCGATACGCCTGCCGCCGACTGGGCGGACGATCTCGACCAGGTCGTCGTGCGCGGCAACAGGATCACCACCGAGATTGTCTTCTTCCACCGCGCAAGCAGGACAGTGTTGTTCACCGATCTGATCCAGCATTTCCACGCCGGATGGTTCAAGGGCTGGCGGGCGCTCGTAGCCCGGCTGGATCTGATGGTGGCCGCAGAGCCCTCAGTGCCGCGAAAATTCCGCGCCGGCTTTACCGACCGGCGCGCCGCGCGTGCCGCTCTTCAACGCATACTGGCATGGCCGGCCGAAAGAGTGCTGATGGCGCACGGCGAACCAGTGACGGAGGACGCTCAAACGTTCATCCGTCGCGCTTTTCGCTGGCTGGTTGGCCGCTGACTTCCTCGGCGGATTTCGGCGCTTCGAGCACACGGCGCAATGCCGGCGCTTCCTGCTGGATATGATCCCACAGCCGGTTCGCGATCGGCCCATGCGGCCGGTCGCGGCGGCGCGCCACCACCAGTTCGTCGGTGCGGCCCGGCAGATGACGGCCGGCAATGGAGTGCAGGCGTCCGTCCTGCAGTTCTTCCTCGATCAGGAAGCGGGGCAGGTGGCCCCAGCCAAGGCCCTGCAGGATGATCTCCTTCTTCATGCCCTGGTCGGCGACGAGGCATTGCGGCGCGCCTTCGATCAGCGAATAGTTTTGTTGTGGCGAATGGCGGGCGCTGTCGCGCATGACGCATTGGGTGAGTGCCTGCATCTGGTCCGGGGTGATCGGCTGCTCGATACGCTGAGGCAGAAAGCCCGGCGCCACCACGGGAATGAAGGACACCTTGCACAAATCGACCCATTCCACCCGCGCATCGCCCTTGTCGACCCAGTGCAGGATCAGGTCGGCTTCGTCGTCGAAGAGACGCTCCCATGGGCCGCCCACCGCTTCGAAATGCAGATGCAGGCGCGTGCCGGGCAACTGTGCGAAGAATCGCCCGAGCATGCCCAGCACCTGCGGGCGCGGGCACAGGTCGCCGATCACCACATGGATCTCGCTTTCCTCACCCATCGCCAACTGGGCGGCATGGACGCGCAAACCGTCCATCTCGCGCAGCAGCGATAGCGCTCGGCGGTGGAACGACAGCCCGGCCTCGGTCGGACGCACGCGATAGCCGCTGCGATCCAAAAGGACGAGGCCGAGCTGTCGCTCCAGCTTGGCGACGGCGGCGAACACCGCGGGGTGCGAGCGATACAGCATGGCCGCCGCAGGCTGAAAACCGCCGGTGCGGACCACCGCATCGAAGCATTGCAGATCGTGCAGGGTGAATTCGGCCATGTCAGTTTTTGTTACAGAGATTGTCTTATCTTTGTAATATCAACAAAATCGCTCCACAGCTAGGCTCTGTCTCGTTCAACGTTCCAGAAGGAATCTTCATCATGAATGAGCTGAATTTCGTCACAACGGGCGATGGCACGCGCATCGCCTACCGCTTCGACGGCGAGGCAAGCAAGCCGGTGCTGGTGCTGTCGAATTCCATCGGCACCACGCTGCACATGTGGGATGGGCAGGTCGGCGAATTGTCGAAGCATTTTCGTGTCCTGCGCTACGATTTTCGCGGCCATGGCGGATCGAGCGTTCCGGTCGGCGCCTATTCGCTGGACCGGCTTGGCCGCGACGTCATCGAGTTGCTCGATGCGCTCGACCTGCAACGCGTACATTTCCTTGGCCTGTCGCTCGGCGGGTTCGTCGCGCAGTGGCTCGGCATCCACGCGCCCGAGCGGATCGACCGGCTGATCCTGAGCAACACCTCGTCGCATCTGGCGCCGGCAAGCTATTTCGACGAGCGGATCGCTGCGGTGCGCCAGGCGCGGGACATGTCGGAAACCGCCGAGACGTTCCTGAGCAACTGGTTCCCCGCGTCGCTGGTTGCCGCCAACGAGCCTGTGGTCGAAGACTTTCGCGCCATGCTGCTGGCTATCGACCGGCAGGGCCTGGCGGGTCTGTTCGCGGCGGTTCGCGAGGCGGGCCTTGGCCGCACCGTGGCACTGATACCCCGGCCGACGCTGGTGAGCGCTGGTCGGCACGACACGGTGAGGGCAGCCAGCCACAGCGAGCTGATCGCCGCGACGGTACCCGGCGCGAAGCTGGTTGTGCTGCCTGCGGTCCATCTGTCGAACATCGAATATCCGGCGGAGTTCATCCAGGCTGTCATCGATTTCTGCGCGGAGCCGAGTGCCGCGACGGCAAAGGCATCCGGCACCAGCCCGGCGGTTGCCGAGCGTTCAAAGGACGCTGCGGTTCACAAGGGCGGGCGCCAGCCGGAGCCTGCGTCAATGTGAGCGCCGGGCCGAGCGGAGCCATCTGGCGAGAAGCTTTTCAACGCCTTTCGGAACGATCCCGTCACCTTGCCATTATCAGCACGAAGGCAGGCTCGGACAGGCAAACGCCGTAACCGACCTTAGAGACGGCCGGCGACGCACCACTTTCGGGCGCCGACACGAACACGCCGGAGGAAAGCGATGACTGGACGCAAAACCCACGATCAACAAATTCGCATCATTGAAGAGCGGGAAAACACAAAGAACGCCGGCAAGGATTTTGATGCCGAGGCGGATCTGAAACGATCAGCGGCGGAACGCGAAGCACTGCGCAAGGGAGCGGACATGAGGACCGATACACCGGACCTCGTCGATCCAGACGACCGCAACATGCTTCGCGGCAAGAATCAGGAAAGCGCCCATCACAAGAACCGTGCCGACGACTAAAGCGCGTCACGGACCAGCAACGCTCCTGGAACATTCGTCATAGATTGGAGGCAGCCCATGGCACACGGCAGCAAGAAGCACATCGGAGCAGGTTCACAAGGAAAGGGTTCCGGCACAGGCGCCATGACCGTGACGCCAAAAGACAAGCTCGAAGAAAACAAGGTTCTGTCCAATCGCGACAAGGCACAGCATTCCAAAGAACGCGGTTTGGACTCCAGGCAGGTCGCGACCGAGCAGCATCAGGATCATGCCGCCAACCGTTTGCGGGACTGACGCCCGACAGGGGCGCCAGCCTCGGCCTGGCTGTCCGGGGAGCCGCCAGATTCGTGCCATCTCTATTTGACACCGAGGCTTTCGGGCCAGAGCGCCTGGATTTCCTTCGGCAGCGCATCGCGCACCTTAGCCGATTGGCCAAGATCAATATGCCGTGCAAGAACTCGGAACACCGAGCGTGCTGCATCCTCGGGATCGACGGGGCGGATCGATTTCAATTCCTCGCCGATGTGCTGCGAGAAGTTTTCCAGGGAGCGCGTTTTGTCCGGCTCGGCTGCGGGCCGGTAGTGGTCGTAATAGGCGCCGCGCACCAGGAGCGGCAGTTCCGCCCCAAGTTTGGCCGCAAGCCCGATCTGCAGCCTGTCCCTTACGGTCCGCAGGACCGCGCCCAATATGTGCCATGCAATTCGCCGATCCGGACCATGATCGTCCATGATCTCGTCGAGCCAGATGTTGGTTGTCTGCAGCGTCCTGTCAAAGACATCCAAACCGGTAGCGCTCATCATCGCCTCCTCATCAAATTCATGTCTGGTTTCGAAACGATGCTCAGGGACAATCGTTTCGCTATCTGTCGACAAAATTGGCTCGGCCTGTGATCCGGCTCTGCCCCGGGATCCACGGTAGCGGTCTTGGTTGCGCCGGAACCCCTTCCGAAGCAGTTCGTTCCTGGGTGGGCGGCTTTGAGGAGCTGGTTGCGCGTCCTGCAACGGGTTTTTTGCGATGCCTGCAAGGAAGACAAAAACCACTGAAGGCGAGAACCGACAGCAACTCCTGCAGATGATGACGACGGAGCATTTGGTGCTGGGGACCGCCAGGGCGGCGACTATTCAGGAGGCGAATCAGCGCGCAAATTTGTTCCTGACTTCGGTATCCAGCGCCACGATCGCCCTTGCTTTCGTGGCCCAGGTGACGAGGATGGGGCTTCCTTTCATGCTGTTCAGCCTGATCCTGTTGCCGTGCCTCTACTTCATTGGGCTGGTGACATTCGTCAGGGCTGTGCAGGTGGCCATCGAAGACATGGTCCACGCCCGCGGCATGGCACGCATCAGGCACTGCTACACCGAGCTCACCCCTTCGATGGCGCGCTATCTGGTTCACTCCACCCCCAAACGGCTCTGCTGGCCGATGTCGGCCTCAAGCCAAGGCCCTGGCAAGCGTTCGCCGGAACCGCAGGGATGGTGAATGTCGTCAACGGTGCCATCGCCGGTGTCTTTGCCGGCGTGATGCTCAAGGTTGTCGTTGGCTCGATGGTCAGTCTCGCCGTGACTGTCGGCATTCTAGCTTTTGCGGTGAGCAACTGGTGCCTGTGGCAACATCACAGGCGCAGTTGGGCAAGCGCGGAACACAAGCTGAAGGTGCTGTTTCCAAACGTGCCGGACAGCGACGGCGAGGCGCGGATCGGATAACCCGTTCGAGAGGGGCAGGAGCATCAACTCGCGCTAGGCGGAAACCTCAAGCACGATCTTGCCACGCACATGCTCATTTTCCAGCCGTTCTTCCGCTTTGGCGACCTCTCCAAGCGGGTAGGTGGCTTGCACGAAGGGGGTGACCTTGCCGGCCTCGATGAGGCGGCCGATCTCGGCAAGATGCGCCGCATTCGGCTCGGCCAGGTAGGAGACGCCACGCGCCCGACGCAAGTTTGCCTTTTCCTGCGACGGTTGGGAAAGCGTGGAAACGAGCGTCCCGCCAGGCTTGAGCACCTCCCAGGAGCGCTCCTGCGTGTCGCCCGCGACAAGATCGAACACCAGGTCGACCGCATCGACGACCTCTTCGAAACGCTGATTCTTGTAGTCGACCGTCTGATCGGCGCCAAGCTCACGCACGAAAACGACGTCCTCGGCGGAAACGGTTGTCGCGACGAACGCGCCCGCGGCCTTGGCCAGCTGGATCGCCAGATGACCGACGCCGCCGGCGCCGCCATGGATGAGAACCCGTTGTCCGGATTTGAGGCCGCCATGATCGAAAAGGCCTTGCCATGCGGTGATGCCGGCAAGCGGCACCGCCGCGGCTTCGACATGGCTTAGACGATCCGGTTTGGCAGCCGCCTCCGTCGCCTTGACCACGACATATTCGGCATTGCCGCCCCGGTCATGACCAAGCATCGCAAACAACGGGTCGCCCTTCTTCAACGTATGCGCCCGCGTACCGCATATTTCCACCGTGCCGGATACGTCGCGCCCGAGCGTGACCGGCAGGGTCTCGCTCACCGACCCTTCGCGGGTCTTGTAGTCGATCGGATTGACGCTTGCGGCGCGGACCCTGAGCACAACCTCGTCGTCAAGGGGCTGAGGCGAGGGGACCTGATCGATCGAAAGAACCTCAGGTCCGCCAAAAGCGTGGATGCGGATTGCTTTCATGTCGGCATACCTCCTGTTGTCTGGCTTTCGGCGACGCTGTCTGCAGGGCTGTCGTCAGCGGCTGTGCAGCCGAGGTTGCGGCGGCAGGCACGCTGGCCTCCCGGCGGGCCACCGTCAGATGATTTTCCACCATCATCGGCGACCCAGCGGGATGCCAATTTGTCGGCGGCCAATCCGTCACGATCAGGCCGCCGCAAGGACGCCCAGTCCTGCTAGGCCGTAGACTGCGTCGGCGGGTTCTGGTTCATCATCCACAGCTCGATCGCAGCCAGAACCGCGACCAGAACGCCGATTACAACATGCACGCCCATGGCTGTGGTTGCCTGGAATCCAAGCACCCAGGGAGACACGACTACCCAAAGACCCACAACGAGGTTCAGCCATTCCTCCCAGACAGCAAAGGCGAAGAGGGCGGCAACCGAAAGCACGACAATCACGATGCCGCTGCCCATGGCATTCTGGGACTGTGTCCCTGCCGCGAAGGCGAATATCCATGGAGAGAAGAAGAGAATTGCTCCGAGGACCAGATTTGCTACGTCACAGAGCTTGGCATTTGACCATTGGTTCATGATTTTCTCCATCAAGCGTGCTCTCCACGCTTCCGAAGCTCAATCGGCGGCCTTGAAACCGTCGGTCACATGGCGGCAAGGCTACAACCAGACTTGCTGGCTTTCTAACTGGAGAGCAGGCCGTTGGTTCCAACCAATCGGCCTGGCACGGCACCGGGAACTCTCCTCGCCAGGAGCATTCAGCCACTCCCGATCCGTTCGCGACATACAACGCGGCGGGAAGATGCGAGGCGCAGGCGATTACCCATGTGATCGCCTCTCGATCATAGTCGTCACCCGGAGCGCCAGTCCTCGAAGAAGACGTTCAATGTAAGCGTGATGTGTTCGCGTTCTGGCAGCCTTCTGTGCCGCTTCCTTCCTGCCGCGGGTACCCTTGGTCCGCACTGCCTTGCGCGCGGCGGCGGAACGACCGGATGCGCCTTTCGTTTCGGCGGCCTTCTCGGCGGCGGCCGCCCGCGCCATGGGCGCGCGTTGTCTCTGGGGACCAACGCGCCGAGGTTACAAATGAACCTATCCCAGCCTTTGGCTTGCCGACATCGACGACGCGCGGGGAGTCAGACGCTGGCAAACCTCGGAGATCGGGATCGATACCGGTTCACGACGGGTTGCTGATCAATGCGCATGGTTCGCATGCCGAAGCGGACGTCACGGCTGCGTGCAAATCGGCACTGGCTGCGGCGGCGGTGCCGGATGATCCTTCCTGTATTGGGCGATGATCGGCTCGAGGGTCTTTCGCGGCCAGAATTTCGGTGTGCCGATTTCCTTCAGGCAGGACGCGTTCCAATAGGCGCCCGGCTGTGAATGGTTGGCTGCGACCGCGGCGATGTCGCGCGATTCCGGGTAGATGTAGAGCGTCGTCGGATTGTCCTTGACCATCGGGATAATCTGCTGCGCATCCGCCGGCGACCAACTGGTGCAGCCATTGCTGCGGCCGCCGGCATAATCCACCAGCTTGCCGAACGGTACGAAGCCGTCATGGTCGGCATGCGAGCTGTTCGGATTTTTGCGCAGGCACAGGCCGTGCAGCACCTGGGCCGCGTGGCCGCCGATCACCCGCTGCCTGGCGTTCGCGGCTTCGCCTTCGCCGTCGAACTGGATGAAGGTGCGCTGGAAAGCCACGTCCCGTTTCGCACCAGTGCGGTAATAACCCTTGAACGAGGTTTTCGCCTCGCGGGTCATATAGGCGCCGCCGGCCGTCAACGATGAATCCATCGCATTGCCGAAGTTCCTAGCGCACCGCTTGCCATTCGAAAAATCGACGACGCCCTTCAGATTCCGCCCGCTGCCATGACCCGACGAAATCGCGCGGAAGGACTCGCTGGCCTCGCAGATGACGTAGTAGCGGCGGCCGAGCACGCCATTGCCCAGATCGCTGGGGCGTGTCGCATCCATGGC
>NZ_RZRR01001551.1:0-529 GCF_003998555.1 Mesorhizobium sp. M7A.F.Ca.CA.002.09.1.1
GGTGGCGGCGCTTGGCGGGTCGTTCGGCCAGTGGGTTGTCTCGCTGCCACCATGCCGGGACTTCACCTTCGAGGCGACCAGCTATCTCGTTTGCGAGGTCGATCCGAAACGATATCAGCTCGAGCTGTTCTGGAAGGATGCGGCGGGCAAGCCGTTTCAGTCGCTGCACAATCTGCATGCCGCGCAACAGGCGATCGGGCGCACGATGCTGTTCGGCATCAATGCCGGCATGTATCACCCGAACCTCGCGCCGGTCGGTCTCTATGTCGAGCGCGGCCAGGAGATGGCGTCGGTGAAAACGGGTTCGGGAAGCGGCAACTTTTCCCTGCAGCCAAACGGCATTTTCTACATACGCGACGGCAGGGCCGCGGTCCGCGCCACCAGGGACTTCGTGAAGAGGCGCCCGACCGTCGACTATGCGACGCAATCGGGGCCGATGCTGGTGATCGACGGCAAGCTGCATCCGAAATTCCAGGCCGACGGCACTTCGCGGAAAACCCGCGACGGTGTCGGGGTGCGAAAGGATGGC
>NZ_RZRR01001552.1:0-527 GCF_003998555.1 Mesorhizobium sp. M7A.F.Ca.CA.002.09.1.1
TGCCCGGACAGAGCCGTGACATCCGCATCGTTCCGGGTCTGGCCCAGCGGCTGACTGACGCGCCCGACGTCATGCGCGGCGAGGAAACCCAGCTTGCCGGCGCCGGCCTGCCGGCCAGGGGGCGCCAGTTGGTCTGCATGCCCGGCACCCATTCGAAATGGGTGCTGGTCGAGGATGGCGCCGTTACCGGCTTCGGCACCTGGCCGACCGGCGAGCTGTTTTCCGTGCTTGCCGCGCACTCGATCCTGCGCCATTCGCTCGGCGAACATCCGAAGCCCGTCACATCGGACAATCCGTTCTTCCGCCGCTGGTGCGAAACCGCATTGGGCGAAGGCGGCGATATCACCTCGCGACTGTTTTCGATCCGGGCCGCCGGCCTGCTGCAGGATCTGAAAGCCGACGATGCCGCCGCCTGCCTGTCCGGCCTTTTGATCGGCGGCGAGATCGCCTCCGCCAGCCGCCGGCATGGCGCCGGCGCCGAACCCGTGGTGCTGATTGCCTCCGGCGCGCTGGCCGCACTCTACCAG
>NZ_RZRR01001553.1:0-526 GCF_003998555.1 Mesorhizobium sp. M7A.F.Ca.CA.002.09.1.1
CGCCCGAAGCGGTGGCCAGCGGCGTGCAGACGGTGCCGCCGCCGCATTTCCAGGTCGCACCGAAGCGGTCCGCATCTTCCGGCATCAGGCACGGCATGGCCATCTCGGCCGGCGCGTAGTCGACCGCGGCGTCCGTCCAGGCTGCCGGCGGCGCAAAGGAGAGCGGACGGAAGCGGTTTGGCTCCCTGCCCTCAGCTGTAGCGCGCAGCCAGGCCTGGCGGCGCGGGATCTCGGCATGAAGATGCGGCGAGATGTCGACCTCGATGCGGTTGAGCGGCGATGTCGTCTTGTCGTCAAGGCCGATGAAATGGAAGCCGGCAGTGGAACCGGCCTGATGGCAACCTTGGCAGGCGCCATTGTCCAGCCGCTCGACCAGCGCTTCCGGCGTGCGCACCAGTTTTAGCGTGGAATAATCGAGCGATGCGAATTCCTTGGGCTGGAACAATTGCGTAAACGGATGATTGGCCTGCCGCGCGCTGCCGAAGGTCGACCATGAGATGATCTTTCTGGCCAGGAACTCGTAGGG
>NZ_RZRR01001554.1:0-524 GCF_003998555.1 Mesorhizobium sp. M7A.F.Ca.CA.002.09.1.1
GCCCTTGGCCGAACGCGGAGTGAAGGCAGCCCGGTTGATGGGGCGCGAGCTTGCGACGCGCGGCTGGCTGCCGGACCTGGCGCTGGTGTCGGCGGCGCTGCGCACCCGCGACACCTGGCGGCTTGTGGCGGCGGAATTGCCCGTCCCGCCCCAGGTCGCATTCCTCAAGGCGCTGTACGATGCTTCAGCGGCGGACATTCTGAGCCAGATTGGTCAAACCGACGCTTCGAGCGGCAGCTTGCTGGTAATTGGCCACAATCCGGGCCTGGAGCAGTTGGCCAGACAGCTTGCCGGGCCGGGGTCAGACGCCAAGGCGATCGCAAGACTTGAGGAAAAATTCCCGACGGGAGCCCTCGCCCGGGTGGTCTTCAAAGGCGATTGGTCCGTCGTGTCCCCCGCCCGGCTGACACATTGCTTGCGGCCCAAGGACCTGGGCCCGCGGCCGAAGGACCTGGGCTAGTGTCCATGGCAGGTGCGGCGGGTCAAGCCCGCCGCACATCCGCTTGAGCCGTCAGTTTCCCCAG
>NZ_RZRR01001555.1:0-522 GCF_003998555.1 Mesorhizobium sp. M7A.F.Ca.CA.002.09.1.1
GCGCGAGAGGCCAAGCTCGCGGCTGCTTGCGGCGATGAATCACAAGCGCATGGGCACGGGCACGTCGCGCAACTGGAACACGGTGCGCAGATTGGCCGAGATGCTCGGGTAGGTTTTGGGGCGGCTCTCGCCGCCCCAAAATTCACCTTGTCAGGCCTTCGCGGTCCTGGCGCCGGCGCCCAAAGCGGCGGTGCGCAGCACGTAGTAGATGATGCCGGCGATCGCCACGCCGAAGAACCAGCCATAGACACCCCACCAGGACGGCAGCCAGTTGGTGAAGTTGGGCAGGATCGACGAGAAGATGGCGCCGATGCCGGCGGCGATGAAGGCGTTGACGTGCCAGCCGCCCTGGAAGCGGAATTCGCCATCTTCGCGATAAAGCGCCTCGACGTCGACCTCACCCTTCCGGATCAGGTAGTAGTCGACCATCATCACCCCGAAGATCGGCCCCATCGTCGCGCCGATGATGTTGACGAAGGAAGCCGCACTGCCTTCCCATGGCGCGAAGGGATAGAGCAGCAG
>NZ_RZRR01001556.1:0-522 GCF_003998555.1 Mesorhizobium sp. M7A.F.Ca.CA.002.09.1.1
GCTCTCCTGCATCTCCCACATGCGGTCGGCCAGCGTCTCGATCTCGGCGCGGCTGCGGGCCGTGGTTTCGTCAAGAAGGGCGGCGGTGCGATGTTCGCTCCGCCTGGCGCGCAGATGCATGGCAAGGCCGGCTAGGCCGGTTGCGAGCAATGCAACGCTGATGAACATCGGTGCCCCGGTCAGGTGCGCCAGCCCGGCCATCACCACGATGGCGACGAATGTCAGAAAGGACAGGCCTTCGCGCCTGGAGAATTCCGGCTCGGGCACCAGCGGCGGCGCGGCGACGAAGCGCCGCGTCGACGCCGGCGGGAGCACCGCATCGACATCGTCGCCAGTGTCCGCCTGTTGGCTGCCGGATTGCGCGATCATGCGAAATTCTTGCCAGACAGAGCTTATGGAAAATTGCGGCGGATCGTTCCAATTTTAGCGGATGAGCGCTTTTTGCCGAGGCGCGGCGGGTTTGCCACCAGATCTGGCGATTGCATCCGCCCTTCCGGCAGTTGGGCGGAGTCACATATCCAC
>NZ_RZRR01001557.1:0-521 GCF_003998555.1 Mesorhizobium sp. M7A.F.Ca.CA.002.09.1.1
CGGTGGCCGCCTATGGCGCCTTGCCTTTCCAGTTGCTGTCGGCGGGTTTCTTGCCGATCGGCTGAAGGCGAATCCGACGAACCTTTCTCGCAAGGCGGCGTCCGCTCAAACTCCGTAGCGTTCGGTGCGGATGATTTCGGCTGCAACGCCGGCATCGATCAGCGCCTGGGCTGCCGCGGAAACGAAGGCATTGGAGCCGCAGACGAAGGCGAGACCGGGCGGCTCGGGCAGCCGCGCCATGGCTTGCGCCATCATCGCGACGTCCACCCGCCGCGCATAGTCGGCCGGGCGGCGTGCGGCTTCGCGGGTCAGTGTCAGCACCAGCTCGAAGCCGTCCTGACGCTCGTCGAGGGCGATCAGCTCGTCACGAAAGATCACTTCGTCCCAGACCCGGACCGAAAAGACCAGGACGACGGGCACCGCTGAATTCCGTGCGGCGCGGTGGCGGATCATCGACATCAAGGGCACGACGCCCGAACCGCCGCCGACCATCACAAGCGGCCCACTCTCATCCTTCGGCC
>NZ_RZRR01001558.1:0-520 GCF_003998555.1 Mesorhizobium sp. M7A.F.Ca.CA.002.09.1.1
CTGGTTCGGCATCCAGCGCCTTGTCGGCCTGCCGCTCACCGCCTGGATCGCGGTTGGCTGTTTCGTGGTCTTTTCGCTGATCATGGCCAAGACGCCGCTCGGCCGGCATCTGGTGATGATCGGCGGCAACGAGACGGCGACCTTCCGCGCCGGCATCCGGGTGAACCGCAATCTCATCATCGCCTTCGTGCTCGCCGGCGCCATCGCCGGCCTGGCTGGCTGGCTGCTGGCGATCCGCACGTCGGGCGCCACCGCCAATCTCGGCGTCGGCTTGCTGTTCAACGCCTTCGCCGCGGTCGTCATCGGCGGCGTCAGCCTCAAAGGCGGCGTCGGCACCCTCCCCGGCGTCTATGCCGGCGTGCTTTTGCTCTCGGCCATCAACACGGCGATCAATTTGATGGGCCTGCCGGCCAATTTCACCCAGGTGATTCATGGCCTGCTGGTGCTGGCCGCGGTGCTGCTCGACGCCTTCAAGCAAACCATTCGCCAAAGACTCGCATGACAGGACGGCTCGCATGAC
>NZ_RZRR01001559.1:0-518 GCF_003998555.1 Mesorhizobium sp. M7A.F.Ca.CA.002.09.1.1
GTACTAACTGTTACATTTGCCGGAATGTCAGCGACTTTCTCGTTAAACTCCCTTGAGATCAGCCATAAGCTTTCTGAAACTGTATTGTGAAATTGGCGCCCATATTCTGTAAGTGCCACGCCTCGTTGCCCCCGCTCGAACAATTTGGCGCCAAGCCTGGATTCCAGGAGCCTGACCTGCATGCTTACCGCTTCCCTGGTGACATTCAACTCATGAGCCGCAGCGGTAAAATTCATGTGGCTTCCCGCCGCTTCGAACGCGACCAGACTGTGTAGTGGCGGCAATCTCAAAGGCGGACGAGACGTCAATCTGATTTACCTCAGGCGTGATCGATCTTACGCTGACTATCCGAAAAGCACCCCGTAATCATAGTCCCAGCCATAATACGCTGAGGAAGCCAAGAGTGCCATCTCACGATAGCCATCGACAAAAGGACCCGTTGCTCGATTCATTCCAGCTCAGGTCTCTGCAACTTCGAAACAGGATTATGAGCACCGCTCATGCGCCGGCTTATGTAG
>NZ_RZRR01001560.1:0-515 GCF_003998555.1 Mesorhizobium sp. M7A.F.Ca.CA.002.09.1.1
GCGCTTCGGCGCCTACCATGTCTTCGTGCCGGCGCTGATCAAGCCGGCGCCTGCCGGGCTGGTGACGCTGCTGTGGGCGCTGAAGAACGACGGCAAGGACAAGCCAGGTTTTGGCGACGTGGTCCATGCGCTCGCCTCGGGTCGCACCTCGGTGGTCATCGACCCCGCCTTCGACAAGACCTTCTACAAGCTTGCCGGCTACCGCAATCTCGGCCGTCGCGCCGTGCGCATCGACATCCTGGAACGGCTGGCGGATCTGATCCGCCCGGCGACCAACTGGAAGCCCGGCCTCGGCCAGCGCCCGGACGGCGCCTATGACGGCCAGTCCTTCATGGTGACGCCGCCGATGATGTCGATCCTCGGCGCCACCGCGGACGACATGGAAGAGATCCTCAAAGGTCTCGGCTACCGTGCCGAGCCGAAGCCGGCCGTCGAGGTCAAGGCGCGGCTCGAAGCACAGGACAATGCCGCGCGCGAAGCAGCGATGGCGAAGCTTGCGGCGGAAGAGGCTGCAC
>NZ_RZRR01000155.1:0-8164 GCF_003998555.1 Mesorhizobium sp. M7A.F.Ca.CA.002.09.1.1
CCATCGAAATGCCGGTCTCGTCGTTGGAGATGGCGACGACCGGCACGTTGTACTTCTTGACCAGCGGCAGGATGGCTTCGAGCTTTTCTTCCTCGCCGGTGACGGAGTTGACCAGCGGGCGGCCCTTGGCAACCTTGAGTGCGGCTTCGATCGCGGCGGTGACGGAACTGTCGATCGACAGCGGCAGGTCGACCAGCCCTTGCACGATCTCCAGCGTCTGCACCAAAAGGCCGGGTTCGGTCTCGTTCGGATTGACCGAGGTGACGCCGGCGTTGACGTCGAGCATGGTGGCGCCACAGGCTGCCTGCTCCAATGCGTCCCTGATGACGGTCTCGAAATTGCCCGCGATCATCTCGGCGGCCAGCTTCTTGCGGCCGGTCGGGTTGATGCGTTCGCCGATCACGCAGAACGGCTGGTCGAAGCCGATGATGATTTCTCGTGTCGCCGAAGCGACGATGGTACGGGTCATAAATTCTCTCCGCCGTGATATAAAGATTTCTTTATATCGTTGTCTGGTTTCGTTCAAGCGAATGGGTGGCCGTCCGCGCCGTCAGTGCGCGGTCTTCACCATATCCACCTGCGTTTCGGTAATATCGTCGTGCAGTATGTGCTCGAGCCGATCGGCGACCATCTGGTCGTCGCGGCGGATCTCGCGTTTCCATGGCTGGCGGCCCTTCAGCACGCCCGATTCATCGACGATCTCGGCGACATATTCCTCTTGCCGGTAGGCCATCACGTGAACGCCGGAAACACCTGATATTTCCTTCACCTCGTTGATGATGTCGATGCAGAGCTGCTTGCCTTCCTTTTTCTGGTCCTGGGCGCCTTCCAGCCGCTTGATGACGGAATCGGGAATATGGATGCCCGGCACGTTCGAGCGGATCCACTTGGCCGTCTTGGCCGAGGCGAGCGGCCCGACGCCAACCAGGATGAAGCATTTTTCGGTATAGCCGAGGTCGCGCACCTTTTGCATGTAGGTGCGGAACATGGGCACGTCGAAGCAATACTGGCTCTGTACGAATTGCGCGCCGGCGGCGATCTTCTTGCCCAGCCGGTGCGGGCGGAAGTCGATCGGCGGCGCGAACGGATTGATCGCAGCACCCAGGAAAAGCTGCGGCGGCGTCGTCAGCTTGCGGCCGGACAGGAACTTGCCGTTGTCGCGCATGATGCGGCAGGTTTCCAGGAGCGACATGCAGTCGAGATCGAACACCGGCTTGGCGCCGGGCTGGTCTCCGGCCTGCACGCCGTCACCTGTCAGGCACAGCATGTTGGCGACGCCCATCGCAGCCCCGCCCAGCACGTCGCCCTGGATGGCGATGCGGTTCTTGTCGCGGCAGGCGATCTGCATGATCGGCGCATAGCCCATGCGCGTCAAAAGTGCGCAGATGCCGACCGAGGACATGTGGCAGTTGGCGCCCGATGCATCGACGGCGTTGATGGCGTCGACCCAGCCGTCGAAGATTTTCGCCCTGTTGTAGACGTCTTCCGGATCGGCGCTGTCGGGCGGGTTGAGTTCCGTCGTCACAGCGAACTCGCCGCGCCGCAGTACGCGCTCCAGCCGACCGCGCGAGGTGTGGCCGGGCAGGGGTTCGAGCGGCAGGTGGATGCCGGCCGGGTTTTCGTCGCGCTGGCGGCCGATCATGCCGACGCCCCGGTGCTGGCCGCCTCATTCTTGGCGGCAGCGGCGGCTTCGCGCGCGGTGGCCGCCTGCGCGGTCACCCGCAGCCAGGCCGAGGTTTCACGCAGCGACTGGTCGACCGGCTTCTGCACGGTCAGGATCCTGTCGCTGTGCACCATGTTCTGCGAGCCTTCCCAGGCCTTGACCCAGACGCAGGGCATATCGGGCTCGACCTCGCAATTGCCGTTGGCGCGGACACCGCCGCAAGGGCCGTTGCGCAATTGCTTGGGGCAGTTCATCGGGCAAGACATGCCTGTCGAGGACAAGATGCACTGGCCGCACATGCGGCAGTCGAACATGAAGCCCTTGACGCGCTTCTCGACAAATTTGATCGGCCCTTCGACACGGCCATAGCCTATGCCTTTCCATAAGGGATGGAGGAGCAGGAACATGTCGGCGAATTTGGCGTAGAACCATTCGAGTAATCGCGAGTGCCGCACCGACCATAATCTGACCGCGAAGGAACGCTGCACGCGCCGCTGCGGCGATACGTCGGCCGGCTTGTAGTCGGATTTCGGCGCTGCCTTCTTGACCAGAGTGGCCTGGGTAACAGCCGGCCTCTCCTTGGCAGGAATGGTTTCAGACATTTTCTTTGCCGCCCGCCTTGACCAGAGCGACCAGCCGCTCGCGGTCATATCTCGTGTCGATGTCGTTGAATGCCTTCTCGACTTCGGCTTCGAGGTCGTCGCCGACCGGAATGGGATCGGCTTTGCGCCATTCGGCCAGATAGTCGTCTGTACCGCCGGCGCCGGTGCGCATGGCGCACATGTCGATCGCCTCGGTAAAGCGCAGCGGCAGTTCGCGCTTGGCGTTCTGCCGGCCCTTCTTGACGATCACCTGGGCAGGGATGTCGCGCCAGTAGACGACGATCAGATCGGCCATGAATTCTCACTCCTCGAACTATCGAGCATTGCCGCAAGCGCAGTGGTGCCGCTTGTTATGGGACGACGCGCGCGCATTCAAAAGCGACGCATATCGATGTCGTAAAATGAAAAGTGGGTTTATTCGTTTGCGGCGTGTGCCGGCGCCCGGTCCAGCGCGTCGGAAACGCTGGCGCGCAGTATGCCGTCCAGGACGAAAAACGCGCTACCAGATGCCAGTTCTGAGGCCCGTCCAGACGTAGAACCAGATCGTCGGATGATACCAGAGTTTCGAAGGCAGGCCGGGATCGATCGTCGTGAGTTTTCCAGCCAGTGCATCGCTGACAGCCTCGACGCAGATGTCGCGCGAGAACGCCGTCTGGCGTAGCGCGTGACTTGAGATGGTGTCGCCTTTTTTCGATCTGCCGCGCGCCTGCTTCAGCACGCCACCAGTGTCGACGCCAGCGTCGACGAGGTGGACAGTCGTGCCGAAATTCTCCGCATCGCCTGATACCAGAGCCCAATAGCCGCCATTCATGCCGCGATATTTCGGCGTGATGCCCGCATGGTAGTTGAGCACCGGGCAGGGCATTTTGCTCAGCATCTCAGCCGAGATTAGTCGGCAACCGTTGAGCAGCACAACGCCTGGCCGGATCTTCTGGATCGCCTGCAGGCACTCAAGCCCATTGGCCGAGGCTACCGGGATGATCTCCTGGCCTGGTCGCGGCTCAACCTCCAGCTTCTCCTCGGCAATCAGTCGCGCGCTATGGCCGGCCAGGAATCGCTTGCCCAACCTACTCAGTACCATCGTGCCAAGCTGGCCGATGGCGGAAATCCAGCCTTGGCGGCGAGCCCGGCCACGCAGCAATTGCTTTTTGGATTCAGGCGTTTCGAGGACGACGCTGACAGGACCTACGCGGTCGGCGATCGCATTGATCATAGCCCAGACATGCTGGCCGCCTCCGGTGACGACCACGATCGGACGCGTATTGGATTCTGATGCTGCCATGGATCTTGCCCCCTCCAAGCAACCCTTCTCGACAATAGACGGGATGCTAGGGTGTCCGGGTTAATCCTTGGTGATCAGCTCTTCGATACACAGTCAGCGCTTGAATTCGATGATATCGAGCTTCGATTCATAGTAGGGCGCCGGAAATTCGATGCGCCATTCCTTGGCGCTGTTGCGGAAGGCGTAGCCGACCTGGTCGGTTTGCGGACCGCTGCCATAGGGCTTTGCCGGATCGCTGTTGACATAGAAGGAGCCGAGATAGATCGCGCGTTTCTCGCCATCGTCGAAGAAACGGCCCCTGGTGCGCTGCGAGCCGCTGATCTTCTCCAGCCGCCAGCCGGAACCGTCATCGGTCACCTTGCACTTGAACCAGCCATAGATGACGAGCGGCAAAGGTCCGCCGGCCTTGATGGTGCGGCACTGCCAGTTGCCGGTCAGGTCCTTGTCGGAAAAGGCCACCAGCGGCTTTGCCAACAGGGCATCGAGTTGCTTGACCTCGGCCGGGTTGCCTGTCTTCGCCTCGGCAAGGGCTGCCTTGCGGGTCTCGCCATATTTGTCGAGCCGCGTCTTGTCGGCCGGGGTGATGAGTTTCTGTATCTCGCCGTCGGCATGGGCGGGCAGGGCCAAACAGAGGAGGCCGAGTGCAGCTATCAAGAGGCGAGGGGTCATCAGTGCGTTTCCATGGCTGGCAGTCTGTTTGCTTGTGGCGCACACCTTACCCGTCCACGGCGGCCTGTCATCTAGCCTTGAGTCATCGCGGGGCAAGAATTGCTTCAGGCGCCTGCAGCCGCCTGCGCCATCCCGGCCGTCAGGTCGCCATAACCGGTGGCGCGGCGTTCATAGACGAGACCGAGCATTCTGGCGGCTTTTTCGGCGACCTTGTCGAGTTCCGGATCGTTGGTCTGGGCGAGGTAGATCAGCTTCTCGTAATTGCCGAAATAGTCCTTGATCAACTCCGGGTGCTTGTCGAGGCCGAGCGGTTTCATGAAGAAAGCGTCGAACTGCCGGCAGAGGAAGTCGGTCATGTAGAACGACATCATGTCGTCGTCTGCGACTTTCGCATAGGCCTCCATGCCCTGGTAGAAGGCGAAGCAATGCGGGCCGGCCATGCGCTCGACGCCATGCTTCTCGCAGATGCGGTCGAGCAGACCGCCGGTGCCGCAATCGGCATAGCCGACGAAGATGTTGCTGTAGCCTTCCGTCTTGGCTTTTTCGATCGCCTTGTCCATGGCCGGTGCGATGCGGTCCGGGTAGAAATGGAATTCCGCCGGCAGGCAGGTCAGGTCGAGGTGATCCAGCCCGAGCTGTTCCTTGACGGCCAGAACTTCGCGCGCAATCATCCCGCAGGCGATGACGAGCAGCCTGTCGTCTTGATTCGGTTTCGTTTTTTGCGTCTTGGCCATGGAACCAGTCGAGCGGCCTTCGTTGTTGTGGCGCTAATTTATCTGTTGAGGGAGACACCGTCCATGAAACTGCTGCGCATCACGCCGATTGCCATCCTGGCCTGCGCCTTGGCCCTTGCGGCCTGCGCGAACACCGTCCGTGGCGTCGGCAGGGATGTCAAATCGACGGCCAAGGCGGTCGAGGACACCGTCACCAAGCCCTGATCCGCACGCGGCCACCTCATCATCTGGTAACAAAAAAGCCGCGCTGCAAGGGCGCGGCTTCTCCTGTCGTCCAGGCCGAATTGGCCAATCAGGCCGAAGCGCGCACATTGTGCTTGCGCTTCATGAAGTCCTTGGCGGTCTCGACCGCCACCGCCGCGTCGCGGCAATAGGCATCGGCGCCGACGGCCTTGCCGAATTCCTCGTTCAGCGGTGCGCCGCCGACCAGCACGACATAATCGTCGCGGATGCCCTTTTCCTTCATCGTGTCGATGACGACCTTCATATAGGGCATGGTCGTGGTCAGCAGTGCGGACATGCCGATGATGTCGGGCTGGTGCTGTTCGATCGCATCGAGATATTTCTCGACCGCATTGTTGATGCCGAGATCGATGACGTCGAAGCCAGCGCCCTCCATCATCATGCCGACAAGGTTCTTGCCGATATCGTGGATGTCGCCCTTGACGGTGCCGATGACCATCTTGCCTTGCTTGGGCGCGCCGGTGGCGGCGAGCAGCGGGCGCAGGATGAACATGCCCGCCTTCATCGCATTGGCGGAAAGCAGCACTTCCGGCACGAACAGGATGCCGTCGCGAAAATCCTCGCCGACGATGCGCATGCCTTCGACCAGCGCCTCGGTCAGCACCTTGTAAGGCGCCCAGCCGCGCTCGAGCAGGATGTTGGTGCCTTCTTCGATCTCTTCCTTCAGCCCGTCATAGAGATCGTCGTGCATCTGCTGCACCAACTCGTCGTCGGAAAGTTCGGAAAGGATGATCTCGTCGTCGGACATTTGTATCGAGCTCCTGCCGGCATCGCGACCATGTCGCAAGGCACATATCTTCGCGTTCATACCTAACCCGCTGAGGGCATGTATCCATAGCTGATTTGCGACTTCCCGCAAAAGGAAAGCGACCGTAACTCTCTTGGAATTCTTGTCGATTTTGCGACAGGCGTTGGCGCTGGCGGGCCGTTTCGAATAGGGTGCATGGCTACGATCTGGCAAGAAGCGGCGAGAGCAGCCGCTATGGATTCCAGACAAGAACAGATTCAGGGAAGAACACCATGAGCGAACACGCGGCAGTCGATCAGGAAGCGTCAAACGCGCGACGTGGGCGCGGCGCCAGCGGCGGGGCTGCTGCCCGGCGGGCCGCGCGTTCGGGCGGAGGCCCGGGCACGCAGCTCACCTACATCAAGCGCAAGATCAACGTTTACGAGGTGCTGGACGAGGAAGGCCTGGCGCTGATCGAGAAGAACACCGACACGGTGCTCGAGGAGATCGGCATCATCTTCCGCGACGATGCAGAAGCGCTGCAACTGTGGAAAGAGGCCGGCGCCGACGTCAAGGGCGAGCGCGTGCATTTCCCGAAGGGGCTGTGCCGTTCGCTGCTCAAGACCGCACCGTCCGTCTACACCCAGCACGCCCGCAATTCCGAGCGTTCGGTGCAGATCGGTGGCAATGCCACCGTGTTCGCGCCGGTCTATGGCCCGCCCTTCGTGCGTGACCTCGACGGTGTCAGGCGCTACGCGACGATCGAGGATTTCCAGAATTTCGTTAAGCTCGCCTATATGGCGCCGTCGATCCACCATTCGGGCGGCACGGTATGCGAGCCGGTCGATGTGCCGGTCAACAAGCGCCACCTCGACATGATCTACAGCCACATCAAATATTCCGATAAGCCGTTTATGGGCTCGGTGACCGCGCCGGAACGCGCCGAGGACACCGTCGCCATGGCCAAGATCGTGTTCGGCGACGATTTCGTCGAGAACAACACGGTGCTGACCAGCCTGATCAACGCCAACTCGCCGATGGTGTTCGACGAGACCATGCTCGGTGCGCTGAAGGTCTATGCGCGCCACAACCAGGCCTGCATCGTCACGCCGTTCATCCTCGCCGGCGCGATGAGCCCGGTGACGGTTGCCGGCACGCTGACGCAGGTTCTGGCCGAAGTGCTGGCCGGCGCGTCGTTCACGCAGCTCATCCGTCCCGGCGCGCCGGTGCTGTTCGGTACCTTCGCCTCGTCGATTTCGATGCAGTCGGGGGCGCCGACCTTCGGCACGCCGGAGCCGTCGCTGGTTTCCTATGGCGCCGCACAGCTGGCGCGCCGTCTCGGCCTGCCGTTCCGCACCGGCGGCTCGCTCTGCGCGTCCAAGGTTCCGGATGCACAAGCGGCTTATGAAAGCGCCAACACGCTGAACTCGACCATCCTGGCCGGCACCAATTTCGTGCTGCACTCGGCCGGCTGGCTCGAGGGCGGGCTGGCCTCCTGCTACGAAAAGTTCATGATGGACATCGACCAGCTCGGCATGACGCAGAAATTCTCCGAAGGCGTCGACCTGTCGGAAAACGGCCAGGCGATGGACGCCATCCGCCAGGTCGGGCCGGGCAGCCATTATCTCGGCTGCGACCACACCCAGGCCAATTTCCAGACCGCCTTCTACCGCTCCAACATCGCCGACAACAATTCCTACGAGCAGTGGCTGGCCGAAGGCGAGAAGACAGCGCCGCAGCGCGCCAACGAACTCGCGCGCCGCTGGCTGGAAAGCTATGAGGCGCCGCATCTCGATCCGAGCATCGACGAAGCGTTGAAGGACTTCATCGCCAAGAAGAAGGGGTCGATGCCCGACGCCTTCACTTGAAAGGAGCCCGAGTCAGGCGGGGCTAAAGTCGCCAACATCATCCACAAGGAAGTCTGGCGGAGCGCGTTCTCCGATCCGGACAAGAAGGGATGATTACGCCCGCCGGCAGCGTTGACCGCATTGCTGCGGCGCTTCTCGCCAACGGCCTTGTTCTTCGCGGCGGCTTCAATTTTACGCCAAGCGATGCGCCGCCAACGGGATCATCGGGTGCGCCGGCAGCGGCCGTCCTGCTGGTGGGGCAGGCGGGCGCGGCACCCTGGCCGCATTTCCTGCGTTGGTGGGAGCAACAGCCACAGGCAATCGCCAATCCGCTCGACACATGGTCGCGCGAAGTGATCGGCGCCGTGGCGCAGGATTTTGGCGCACGGGCGATTTC
>NZ_RZRR01001561.1:0-509 GCF_003998555.1 Mesorhizobium sp. M7A.F.Ca.CA.002.09.1.1
GGCCGGATCGAGATCGGCGATCTTCGAATCCCAGGACACGATCCTGTCGCTAACCAACGCCGCTACGACGGTGGCGGAAACCGGCTTGGAAAGGGAGGCGATCTGGAACACCGTGTCGGCGTCGACGATCTCAGGCTTGCCGGCCTCGCGATGCCCAAAACCCTTGAGGAAGATCACCTCGTCATCGCGCACGACGCCGATGGCGAGCCCGGGCACGGCACCGTCCGCGACGGCGGCTTCGGCAAGCGCTTCGAGCTTCGACAGGGCAGCAGTGATGCGCTCGGGCGTGAGGCTATCGGCCGGCGCCGCGTGCGGCCAAAGCGCCATTGCGGCGATGAAGACCCAACCCCTCCACTGGCAGAGATTCCGATTCAGCCGCATGCACAAGCCTCCTCCCAGGAATTCACATGACCATGATACAGGCCCGCACGGGTGAGACCAGCCCTTCTCGGGCGGCTCACGCCGCGAGCCGGATTCATCGGCCGCGCCGACGACGTCAGCTTCAGCGC
>NZ_RZRR01001562.1:0-509 GCF_003998555.1 Mesorhizobium sp. M7A.F.Ca.CA.002.09.1.1
GTCCAGGTCGTGCGCGCGCCGATGACGAAATGGTCGCTCGCCTCGGCAATGCCGCACAGCGCCGCCAGGCCGTTAATGTCGAGAACATTGTCGCGGATCGGTTTGCTGCCCTGTGCCGGATAGAAATCGGTGCCACCGGCAAGGATGCGCCAGGCGCCCTCGCCAAGCAAAGCGAGCGCTTCGTCGACCGAGGTGGGTTTCGCGTAACGGATCACGCTTTGCCTTCCCGAAAAGAGGCCTTCCAGAGCTGGTACTTCGAAAGATCCTTCCAGCACAGGGGTCGGAAAATTCATTCGTATGCAAATGATATCAAGCTGGCAGGATTTGTCAAAGCCGGAGTTTGCCGCGGCGCCGCCGGCACGCATTTGTTATGGCTTGAGAGGTTGACGCGGCCGGCCATCTGGTCAAGTTTCTGCGTCCGGTCGCGTCAGCGGCATTTTCCACTGGAGCCTGCATACGGAAGAGGAAAGCCCATGGCCGACGAAGCGCTTGTCGTCATCGACCTGCAG
>NZ_RZRR01001563.1:0-506 GCF_003998555.1 Mesorhizobium sp. M7A.F.Ca.CA.002.09.1.1
CACCACACGCATGACGACCTGCCGCATTCGCCGCGCGCCATCTTGAAGAAGCAGGTCAAGCGGCTGAGCGAGCGCGGCTATATCGGCTATTTCGCATCCGAGCTCGAATTCTATCTGTTCAACGAGACCTACGATTCGGCCCGCAAGAAGCACTGGCAAGGTCTCGACACCGCATCGCCCTATATCGGCGACTACCAGATCGGCATCACCACCAAGGAAGAAGGCGTCATGCGCCGGCTTCGCAACGAAATGGAAGCGGCCGGCATTCCGATCGAGAATTCCAAGGGCGAGTGGGGTCCGGGCCAGGAAGAGATCAATGTGCGCTATGCCGAGGCGCTCGACATGGCCGACCGCCACGTCATCCTGAAGAACGGCGCCAAGGAAATCGCCGAGTCCGAGGGCAAGGCGATTTCGTTCATGTCCAAGTATAATTACGGGCTCGCCGGCAATTCCAGCCACATCCACAATTCGCTGTGGAGCGCCGACGGCAAGACACCGCTGTTCTT
>NZ_RZRR01001564.1:0-506 GCF_003998555.1 Mesorhizobium sp. M7A.F.Ca.CA.002.09.1.1
CCTATGCGCTGGCCGCCTTGTTCGAGGCCGAAGTGCTCTACCAATCGGCGCTGGTCGCCGGTGCCCTGTCGACCGACGCGGCAAAAGGCTCCGACGCACCCTTTGATCCGCGCATCCATGTGCTGAGAAAGCATCCCGGGCAGGTCGAGACGGCCGACGCCCTGCGCAATCTGATGGCCGGCAGCGCCATCCGTGAATCGCACCGGGTTGGCGACGAACGCGTGCAGGATCCCTATTGCCTGCGCTGCCAGCCGCAGGTGATGGGCGCGGCACTCACCGTGCTGCGCCAGGCGGCCGACACGCTGGGCACCGAAGCCAACGGCGTCACCGACAATCCGCTGATCTTCGCCGAGGATGACACCGCGCTTTCCGGCGGCAATTTCCACGCCGAGCCGGTGGCCTTCGCCGCCGACATGATCGCGCTCGCCGTCTGCGAGATCGGCTCGCTGTCGGAGCGCCGCATCGCCATGCTTGTCGATCCGGCACTTTCCGGCATGCCGGCCTTC
>NZ_RZRR01001565.1:0-503 GCF_003998555.1 Mesorhizobium sp. M7A.F.Ca.CA.002.09.1.1
GGTTATCTGCTCCAGCATGATGCGGAAGCGGTCGTTGGTCAGCGCCGACATGGCGGTGTGGCGCGCCTGCGCGACATCGTCACTGATACGCCTGGATTCCGATGATGGGGCCGATGAAACCGCCGAAGCATCTCGTGCCGGCGGTGTCGAGTTGGCGATAGTCCTGATCTGCAATTTCGGCTCCCTCAAGCCCGGTACACCTGTCCTGCGTAACAAGCAGGGGGTTGCGATCCGCTACCGGAAATGCCGCGCAATTTAACGACCTGGAGATTCTCCGAAAAAAGGCCGGCAAGGGAATGAACCCCTCGCCGGCATGCCTCACCCGCCCGCGGTCGGTTTCCCCTGTCAGAACGATCCCATCTGAAAGAAACCGGCCGTCATCACCCACTACCGATTACCGCCCAGCGCCGAGGCAAGGCGCACAAGCGAGAGGAACTCGGACCTGTACCCAAACGGGTCGGCTCCTCGAGCGGCAGTGGCGATCTCCATGATCTTGTCGTAAC
>NZ_RZRR01001566.1:0-502 GCF_003998555.1 Mesorhizobium sp. M7A.F.Ca.CA.002.09.1.1
GTCTATCTGGGGCGGCGCTGATCATGCTGCGGACAATGGCGGTGTCAGCCGGCTACGGCCCGCTCCCGGTGCTGAACGGCATCGACCTCAGTGTCGCGCCAGGCGAAGTCGTCGGCCTGCTCGGCCGTAACGGCGCCGGCAAGACGACGCTGCTGCGCGTCATCGCCGGCGGCTTGCGAGCGAGCGGTGGCGCGGTGGTTCTCGGTGACAAGGACCTCACGAACGCGCCGGCCTTCCGCCGCGCGCGGGCAGGCATTGCGCATGTGCCGCAGGGGCGCGGGATCTTCAACCAGCTGACGGTGCGGCAAAACCTGGAGGTCGGCACCCGCGCTGCCAAGGACCGTGGCGACGGCGGCATTTCGGCCGACATCTTCGGCTATTTTCCGATCCTGCGCGAGCGCGAAGCGCAGGTCGCCGGCACGCTTTCGGGCGGCCAGCAGCAGATGCTGGCGATCGGCCGCGCGCTCTGCGGCCTGCCGTCGGTGCTGCTGCTCGATGAGCC
>NZ_RZRR01001567.1:0-502 GCF_003998555.1 Mesorhizobium sp. M7A.F.Ca.CA.002.09.1.1
GCATCGGCCGGGTGGTGCTTGCCGAATCCACTGAGATGAAATCGGTTGCCGATTCCGTGACGCGCTATGTCGCCGAGCGCATCGTCGAGCGTCAGAGGATGCTGGAAGGCGGCGTCGAACCCGCCGTCGCCGGCCTGAAACGTGCGTATGTGCCAGAAGCCGAACCGCCGCTGCGCGCGACGGAGCGCGGCAAACGCTGGTCGGCCCTTCTGTCCGGGCTTGGCCTGGTCGCTGCCGGCGCATTGGTCGGCCTTGTGGTGTCGGTCGTCCTGTTCTGGGACCGCATCATGGCCATGGTTGTCAATTTGCGGCCATAGCGGCCTCGGCGCCAAGCTCCACCGTCTGCAGATCGGATGGCGGTATGGACGGCCCGGTCAGGCCGCGCCGTGTCAGCCGGATCCGCCAGTTTCCCTTTTCACCGTCGATGTCGAACAGATTATACTGCGCCGCCGGGTGCTTGCCACCCGGCGCCTGGCCGGCGGTCGGTGTCGCTGCCGCCGGC
>NZ_RZRR01001568.1:0-501 GCF_003998555.1 Mesorhizobium sp. M7A.F.Ca.CA.002.09.1.1
GGTCGAACCGGTCAGCCAGTTGAGCAGCAGCATGGCGCGAGGATCGCCGGTCGCGGTGAGCACCAGGATCAGCGCGTCGAACAAGGCCGTCAGGGCAACGCCGGCAAGCAGCAGCCGCTCCGGCGCATAGGCGGCACGACGGCCGATCGCCAGCGTCACCAGCAAAGCGGCGAAGGCCCCGATCGTTGCCGCCGCCGTCTGAACCGGGCGCCCGGCATCGACGAGCGCAAACAGCGCCACCATCATGCCAAGGGCGGCACCGGCACTGATGCCCAGCACTTCGGGGCTGGCCATCGGATTGCCGGTCAGCCGCTGCATCATCAGCCCGGCAAGCGCCAGCATCGCCCCGGCACTCAGCGCGGCAAGCACGCGAGGCCACCGCCACGACAGCAAAGGCTGCAGCTCGTCGCCGAAGGCGAAGGTCCAGCCATGCGGACCCGGTTCATGGAGCAGGGCCAGCCCGAGCAGCAGAAGCAGAGCCAGGCCGAGTGCCATGAGAAC
>NZ_RZRR01001569.1:0-501 GCF_003998555.1 Mesorhizobium sp. M7A.F.Ca.CA.002.09.1.1
CTCCGCCACGGCGGCTCGCTTTCGCATCGAGGCGCCGGACAATCTTGCTTCCCTGCTCGGCTTTTTCGCGCGCGCCAATGCGAATGTTTTCGCCGAGGTGATGCGAGCGATCGCAAACGATGGGCCCGGCGTGACGCGGGCAGCGGCCGCCGGCCTCGCGCTCCCGACACTCGTCATCGGCAGCGGCATCGATCTCGTCCATCCGCTGGCCACCGCGCGCAGCCTTGCAGACACCATCCCCAATGCCGCCTTTGTCGAGGTGACGCCGAAGGCCACCGACAAGGAGCGCCATTTCGCCGAAATCCGCGCCGCCATCGGCAGCTTTCTCAACACAAATTTTGACAAGCAGGACCAATCATGATCTCGAAATCTCTCTCCGGCCCGGCCGCCATCGCCGAACTGCCACGCGATCGCATGATCGCCGAATTCTCGCTCTGGTCTGCCAATCTTGCCAATTTCGAGAACGACTTGAAGCGCATCGAACCCTATGTCGATCTTCAT
>NZ_RZRR01001570.1:0-499 GCF_003998555.1 Mesorhizobium sp. M7A.F.Ca.CA.002.09.1.1
CGGCGCTCATGATCAACGAGCCGGCCAGCCGCATTTCGGCGTGCAACAGGCCGACCGCGTTGTTGTCGGCGTCGTCGGAGCGGAAGGAATTGGAACAGACGAGCTCGGCCAGGCTATCGGTCTTGTGCGCATCGGTGCCACGAACGGGCCGCATTTCATGCAGGATGACGGGCACGCCGGCTTGCGCTGCCTGCCAGGCGGCTTCGGAACCGGCGAGGCCGCCGCCGATGATGTGGATTGGGTTTTTGCTCATGAGCGCCGGAATAATCGCTTGGTGCGGCGATTGCAATTGCCGTGCGCGGTGCGGGGCAAACAGCTGCTGATGGGAGCGCCTCGTGAAAACAACAACACCCGCCGGGGGAGGAGGTCCGGCGGGTGTCGTTTTTCGGGTCGACCTTCGGGAGGAGGTGAAGGCCGGCCATATTCGTCATCGCCGGGGAGGAGGTCGGCTTTGACGAAATTCCTTTCGCCATTTTTAGAAGGGGCGAAACCTCTGGAG
>NZ_RZRR01000156.1:0-8163 GCF_003998555.1 Mesorhizobium sp. M7A.F.Ca.CA.002.09.1.1
GTCGACCACCTACCGCTTCGATTTCACGATGTAGGTGAATCGAACGAGAGACGCTTTATTCCTGCCGTGGCTTCGGCTAAAAGCCCAGCCATGACCAGCTTTTCGCGCCTTTTCGCGATCGCGATACGAATTACAGGCCCGGTGTTCCGGGTGGCCTGAGCGCCGCCGGAGCCGCCGGGAGTTTCTGCGCGCCCCTCGCGCTTTTTTCATAACATGATAGTTCACGCCCGAGCTTGTACGCCCGCCGGGCAATGCACATGGCAGACCAATGACCGACACAACTGAAACGATCGACTATTCCAAGACGCTTTATTTGCCGCAGACGGACTTCCCGATGCGCGCCGGCTTGCCGGAGAAGGAGCCGCTGCTGGTCAAGCGCTGGCAGGACATGGATCTCTACCGCAAGCTGCGCGAGAGCGCTGCCGGCCGCACGAAATACGTGCTGCATGACGGCCCGCCCTACGCCAATGGCAACATCCATATCGGCCATGCGCTGAACAAGATCCTCAAGGACGTCATCACCCGCTCGTTCCAGATGCGCGGTTACGACTCGAACTATGTGCCCGGCTGGGACTGTCACGGCCTGCCGATCGAATGGAAGATCGAGGAGCAGTACCGCGCCAAGGGCAAGAACAAGGACGAGGTACCGGTTAACGAGTTCCGCAAGGAATGCCGCGAATTCGCCGCGGGTTGGATCACAGTGCAGGGGGCCGAGTTCCAGCGCCTCGGCGTCATCGGCGACTTCAAGAACCCCTATACGACGATGGCTTTCCATGCCGAGTCGCGCATCGCCGGCGAGCTTTTGAAATTTGCCATGTCGGGCCAGCTCTATCGCGGCTCCAAGCCGGTGATGTGGAGCGTGGTCGAGCGCACGGCGCTGGCCGAGGCCGAGATCGAATACCACGACTATGAGAGCGACACGATCTGGGTGAAGTTTCCGGTCGCCAGCCTTGTCCGCCCCATTGACGATGGCCAGACCAAGCTGACGGAGGGCGCCCTCGATCTGCTGCAGGCCCACGTCGTCATCTGGACGACGACGCCGTGGACGATCCCAGGCAACCGCGCCGTCAACTATTCGCCGCGTATAAATTATGGCCTCTACGAGGTCACGGCAGCCGAGAACGCGTTCGGCCCGCAGCCGGGCGAAAAGCTGATCTTTGCCGACGCACTGGCCGAAGACTCCTCGGCCAAGGCCAAGGTCACCTTGAATCGTCTCCGCAGCGTCTCGGCGCAAGAGCTTGGAAGCCTTACGCTTTCACATCCGCTCAAGGGCTTGGGCGGCGGCTACGAATTTGCCGTTCCGATGCTCGCCGGTGACCATGTCACCGACGATGCCGGCACCGGCTTCGTCCACACCGCGCCCGGACACGGCCGCGAGGACTTTGACGCCTGGATGGACGCGGCGGTGGATCTGCGCGCACGCGGCATCGATCCCGCCATCCCGTTCACCGTTGACGATGGCGGCTTCTTCACCAAGGACGCGCCGGGTTTCGGACCGGACCGCGAGGGTGGACCGGCGCGCGTCATCGACGACAACGGCAAGAAGGGCAACGCCAACCAGGCCGTCATCGACGAGCTGATCAAGCGCAACGCGCTGTTCGCGCGTGGCCGGCTGAAGCACAGCTATCCGCATTCGTGGCGGTCCAAAAAACCGATCATCTTCCGCAACACGCCGCAATGGTTCGTTTATATGGACAAGGACCTCGGCGACGGCTCGACGCTGCGCAGCCGGGCGCTCAAGGCCATCGACGAAACCCGTTTCGTGCCCGCCGCCGGCCAGAACCGCATCCGCGCCATGATCGAGGAGCGCCCGGACTGGGTGCTGTCGCGCCAGCGCGCCTGGGGCGTGCCGATCGCCGTCTTCGCCGATGTCGACGGCAATGTGCTGAAGGACGAAGCGGTCAACCAGCGCATCATGGACGCCTTCGAGAAGGAGGGCGCCGACGCCTGGTTCGCCGCTGGCGCCAAGGAGCGTTTCCTTGGCAATCACGATGCCTCCAAATGGAAGCAGGTGATGGACATCCTCGACGTCTGGTTCGATTCGGGCTCGACGCATGTCTTCACGCTGGAGGATCGCCCTGACCTGAAATGGCCGGCCGACGTCTATCTCGAAGGCTCCGACCAGCATCGCGGCTGGTTCCATTCCTCGCTGCTGGAAAGCTGCGGCACCAGGGGCAGGGCGCCTTACGATACTGTCGTCACCCATGGTTTCACCATGGACGAGGATGGCCGCAAGATGTCGAAGTCGCTCGGCAACACCGTGGTGCCGCAGGACGTCATCAAGCAGTCGGGCGCCGATATCCTGCGTCTGTGGGTGGTGACGACCGACTACTGGGAGGACCAGCGGCTCGGCAAGAACGTGCTGCAGACCAACATCGATGCCTACCGCAAGCTGCGCAACACCATCCGCTGGATGCTCGGCACGCTCGCCCATGACGATGGCGAAGAGGTGCCGCTGGAGAAGATGCCGGAGCTGGAGCGGCTGATGCTGCACCGGCTGGCCGAGCTCGATGAGGTCGTGCGCTCGGGCTACGACGCTTTCGAGTTCAAGCGCATCACCCGCATGCTGCTCGATTTCATGGTGGTCGAGCTGTCGGCGTTCTATTTCGACATCCGCAAGGACGCGCTCTACTGCGACGCGCCGTCGAGCCTGAAGCGCAAGGCTTCGGTGCAGGTGGTGCGCCATCTCTTCGATTGCCTGGTGAAATGGCTGGCGCCGATGCTGCCCTTCACCATGGAGGAGGCCTGGCTCGATCGTCATCCCGACGCGGTCTCGGTGCATCTCGACCAGTTCCCGCAAATCCCGGCGGACTGGCAGAACGAGGCGTTGGCGGAAAAGTGGCGCCAGGTGCGGCAGGTGCGGCGCGTCGTCACCGGCGCGCTGGAGATCGCGCGCGCCCAGAAGGTGATCGGATCGTCGCTGGAAGCGGTGCCGGTCGTCACCATCAACGATGCAGCGCTCGAAGCGGCGATTTCAGATGTCGACATGGCCGAGATGGCGATCACCAGCGATCTGGTCATCGCGCATGGCGAGGCACCGGCTGGTGCCTTCGCGATCGACGACGTCAGGGGTGTCGCCGTGGTGGTCGAGAAGGCCGAGGATCGCGGCCTGTTAAAATGCGCACGCTCATGGCGCTACACCGCCGATGTCGGCCAGGATCCGGAATTCCCGGATGTTTCGGCCAGGGATGCGGCGGTGCTGCATGAATTGAAGGCGCTTGGCCGGCTTTGACAGGCCGGCCAGCTTGATCGGTGCACAAATGCCACGCCGGGCGGGTGAAAACCGCCCGCGCGTTGCCCTTAACGAGTGGTTGAGGTAAACACGCGAAACTCCGGAAGACAAATTGTCGCCGGATTTCCGTCGCAAGTGCTTGGACGATGGGGACCGGCCACGAGGCTGGTGGCAATCGAGAGGCTGTCTAGAGTGGGACTTTTTGGCATGACCGAGAGATATAATGCGCGCCTGGCGCTGCTGGCGCCGCTTGTCGCGTCGGGCCTCGCTTTGTCCGGCTGCATGGGCTCTCCGACCTACGGCACCGACAAGACCGCCGGCGAACAGCTGGCCGGCGATATTTCAGGCGCCTTTTCATTTGCGCCGAAGCGCAAGGAACAGATCGACTACAAGCCGCGTCCGACGCTTGTAAAGCCGGCGCCCGGCCAGAAGGAAGCGCTGCCGGCCCCGCAGGACAGCATCGAGACGGCGAGCGCCGAATGGCCCGAATCGCCCGAGCAGCGCCGCGCCCGCTTGCGGGCCGATGCCACCGCCCATCAGAACGACCCGGCCTATCAGTCGGAGATCGTCGACGACGTGCAAACCGATCCGGCCTCGGTGAAAAGGGCGATGGCGGAGTCAGGCTCGAGCCACCCGCCGGCATGGACACCGGCCGATTCCGACAAAGGCCGTGCCGCCGAGATCCAGCGTCGCCTCGCCGACAGCAAGCAGGGCGATCCGAACACCCGCAAATATCTGAGCGAGCCTCCAGTGCAGTATCGTGTCGCGGCCGGCACCGCGCCGCAGAACGAGCTTGGCGAGGACGAGTACAAGAAGGAACGCCGTCTCAAGAAAGAGGCGGAAGGCAAGAAGGGCAGCGGCTGGTTCGATTGGCTGTAAGAACACCGAATTGTGTCGCCGGGCGTAGCGCCCGCTTCAGCCGCGCCGCTCCCGAAAAAATCCTTTAAGCAGCAGGCCTGCTTCGGTCTCGCCCATGCCCGGATAGATGTCGGGCGCGTGGTGGCAGGTCGGCGAGGCGAAGAAGCGCACGCCATTGACCACAGCGCCGCCCTTGTCGTCGGCGGCGCCGAAATAAAGCCGGCGCAGCCGGGCGAAGGAAATGGCGCCGGCGCACATGGCGCAAGGCTCCAGCGTCACATAGAGATCGTGCCCGGTCAGCCGCTCGGCCGACAGTTTGCGGCAGGCTTCGCGGATGACCAGCATCTCGGCATGCGCGGTCGGGTCGGCAAGTTCGCGTGTGCGGTTGCCGGCGCTGGCGACAACACCAGCGCCGTTGGCGATGACGGCGCCGACCGGCACTTCGCCTCGCAAGGCGGCAGCTTCGGCCTCCTTCAGCGCCAGCGCCATGAAATCGGGCCGCTTCACGCGATTTCCACTCCGATTATCTCCTCGCCACCTGACGGTGATCCTGTTATGGAGCGCATGACATCGAAAATCGGGACTCGGTTTTCGAAAATGATCATGCGCCACATCAAAAGTGCTACAGCGTTCGTTGCGCGCCCGAAAGGATGCGCCACGCTGTAGCAGCGCAAACGGATAAAGGCCACATGGACGACAACGACAAGAAATTCCGACCCAGGAAGGGGCCGGCCAAGAGTGGGCCGAAAGCCGCGGGACCGCGCAGCCGCGATGGCGCCGCGGGCAAGGGCGGCAAACCGTCCTTTGGCGCCAAGAAACCTTACGCACCGCGTGGCGACCGGCCGATGGCTGCCGATGGCGAGCGGCCGAAGCGCGATTTCAAGGGCGGCGACAAGCCTTTCAGCAAAGGCCCGCGTCCCGAAGGCAAGCCTTTTGAGAAACGCGAGGGGCCGCGCAAGCCCTATGCACCGCGCGGCGATCGCCCAATGGCCGCCGAAGGCGAGCACAAGCCCTATGAAAAGCGCGAAGGACCGCGCAAGCCCTACGCACCGCGCGGCGATCGTCCAATGGCCGCAGAAGGCGAGCGCAAACCGTATGAAAAGCGCGAGGGGCCACGCAAGCCCTATGCGCCGCGCGGCGACCGCCCGGTGGCCGCTGAAGGCGAGCGCAAGCCCTACGAGAAGCGCGAAGGGCCACGCAAACCCTATGCACCGCGGGGCGACCGGCCGGCTGCGGCGGCAGCGGGCGGCGAAAAGCGCTTCGACCGTCCCAAGCGCGATTTCAGTGACCGCGCCCCGCGTGACGCCGTCGATCGCCCAAAGCGTGACTTCAGCGATCGCCCGAAGCGGGATTTCAACGATCGGCCGCAAGGCGCGTCAGGCGGCAGCTTCAAGCCACGCCCGCGTCCCGCCGAGGCTGCGGAAGAGGCAGGCGAGCGCATCGCCAAGCGGCTGGCCCGCGCCGGCCTCGCCTCGCGCCGCGATGCCGAGGAGCTGATTGCCGCCGGCCGCGTCAAGGTCAATGGTCGCGCTCTGACTTCACCGGCCTTCAACGTGATGCCTGATGACATCATCCATCTCGACGGTATGGAAATCCCGCCGATCGAGCGCACAAGGCTGTTCCTGTTCCACAAGCCGGCCGGCGTCGTCACCACCAACCGCGATCCCGAGGGCCGCAAGACCGTCTTCGACGTGCTGCCGGCTGAATTGCCACGGCTGATGACCATCGGCCGGCTCGACATCAACACCGAAGGCCTGCTGCTGCTCACCAATGATGGCGGCCTGTCGCGCGTGCTCGAACTGCCGGCCACCGGCTGGCTGCGCCGCTACCGCGTGCGCGTCCACGGCAAGGTCGAGGAAAGCGCGCTTGCCGGCCTGCGCGAAGGCATCGCCGTCGACGGCGTCTTTTACGGCGCCATCGAAGCGACGCTCGATCGCGAGCAAGGCACCAATGCCTGGCTGACGATCGGCCTGCGCGAGGGCAAGAACCGCGAAGTCAGGAACATCCTGGGTTCGCTCGGCCTCGACGTGACGCGGCTGATCCGTATCTCCTACGGGCCGTTCCAACTCGATGACCTCGCCGAGGGCCATGTGCTGGAAATCAAGGGCAGGGTGTTGCGCGACCAGCTTGGCGAGCGCCTGGTCGAGGAATCCGGCGCCAATTTCGACGCCGATGTCACCAAGCCGTTTTCCAACAAGCCGGTGCGGCGCACCGAAGTTCGCGAGCCGGAGCCGGAACGGCCGAAATTCACCCGCGATGGCGAGCGCCGCCCGATCGGCGAGGGCGGGTTGATCAAGAATCGCAAGCGCCGCGAAGGCAGCCGCGATGAGGCTCTGGGCAAACTGTCGACAAGCCCCGACAGAAACGCTGAGAAGAGTTTTGGCGAACGCGCCCCGCGTCCCGAACGCAGCTTTGGCGACAAGCCGCGCGGCAATTTCGGCGACAAACCGCGCGGTGGCTTCGGCGACAAGCCGCGTGGTGCTTTTGGTGGCAAGCCGGGCGGTGGCAAAAAGTCCGAGCGCGAGCAGCGGCCGATCGAGCCGCCCGGCCAGCGCAAGGCCAATGTCTGGATGGCGCCAGGCGCGCGACCGATCGGCAAGGGCAGGGCCGAAGCTGACGCCGCCAAGGCGGCTGACGCCAAGGCGCGCAAGGCCTCGTTCAAACCGACCTATGGCAAACCGGCCGGTGCAAAGCCGTTCGGCAAGCCGCGCGGCGAACGTCCGGGCGGGGCTGGCGGCGGTGAGCGTCCGCGCAACGGTCCCCGAGGCCCCAAAGCGAGATGAGAATCGTCGGCGGTGAGTTTCGCGGGCGTCCGTTGGCGACGCCGCGCTCGAGCGCCATCCGTCCGACGACCGATCGTACCCGCGAGGCGGTCTTCAACGTGCTGGCGCATCGCTTTGCCGAGCAATTGGACGGGGCACGCGTGCTCGACCTGTTCGCCGGCACCGGCGCGCTGGGACTGGAAGCGCTGTCGCGCGGTGCCTCCTACGGTGTCTTCATCGAGGAATCGGCGGAAGGCCGTGGCCTGATCCGCGACAATGTCGAGGCCTTCGGGCTCACCGGCCGCACCAAGATCTTCCGCCGCGATGCCACCGGCCTCGGCGAGGCCGGCACGCTGGCGCCGTTCGGCCTTGTCTTCGCCGACCCGCCCTATGGCAAGGGCCTTGGCGAGCGCGCCTTGCAGTCGGCCAAAGCCGGCGGCTGGCTTCGCCCCGGCGCGCTGTGCGTGGTCGAAGAGGCCGCGGTGGCGTCCTTCGAGCCAGGCCCCGGCTTTTCGGTGCTGGACGAACGCAACTATGGCGAGACCGTCATCCGCTTCATCGAGGCGGCCTGATACGCCTCGTATCCTTGGCCGGGCATCCATGGGCCGGCCTCTTTGCCGCCGCCTTTGCCGGCAACATGATCAACAAATCACTTTGCTTGTCGCCAGCACCTTGCCTATCGTCTGTCGACAGAACCGGAGCCGTTGATGACATCCAGGATTGAATGGCTGCGGGGAACGCTGTTGGCGACCTCCTTGGCTTTTGTCACGACCAGCCCAGTGCTGGCCGAGAGCCCCGTCTTGCCCAACACGGTTCCGGCCGAGTTCAAGGTCACGGATTTCCTGCTCGACAACGGCATGGAGGTGGTCGTCATTCCCGACCACCGTGCGCCGATCGTCACCCACATGGTCTGGTACAAGATCGGCAGCGCCGACGAGCCGCCCGGCAAATCCGGCATCGCGCATTTCTTCGAACATCTGATGTTCAAGGCAACGACCAACCATGCGGCCGGCGAGTTCGACCGCGCCGTCTCCGATATCGGCGGATCCAACAACGCCTTCACCTCCTATGACTACACCGCTTTCCACGAGACGGTGGCGCCGTCGGCACTCGGGCTGATGATGAGCTTCGAGGCTGACCGCATGCGCAACCTCATCCTCACCGATGATGTCATCAAGACCGAGCGCGACGTCATCCTCGAGGAGCGCCGCTCGCGTATCGACAACAGCCCCGAGGCTGTGCTGGACGAGGAGGTCGATGCGACGCTGTGGCAGAACCAGCCCTATCGCATTCCGGTCATCGGCTGGATGC
>NZ_RZRR01001571.1:0-498 GCF_003998555.1 Mesorhizobium sp. M7A.F.Ca.CA.002.09.1.1
GAGTTACCGACATAGCGCACAAGTTGCAGCAGCGCGCCACAGCCCTCATCGATCGGATCCGTGGCGCCGACGAGGGGAATTTTGATGGCCGACTATCTTGCAGACGTGAAGAAATACGATGCCTCGGCGAGTGCCGACGTGGTCGACAAAATCGTGAAGCATCTTGGCATTGCGCTTCGGAACCGCGATTCCTCGCTGGTGTCTTGCACCGATCCGAAGGAACTGGAGCGCGTCAAGGCTGGCTGGGTTGCCAAGAAGCTCGGCATATCGGACGACAGCAAGGCCGACGCTTCGATCGAGAAGGTCTGCAAGGCGATGGCCGCCGACAACACCAAGAACCGGGTTACCTTCTACTACCTGGTTGCCAAGGACCTGGGTAAACTCGGCTCCCTCTGACGGCCGCGCTTCAATTCGCCGGGCTGGCGCGGTCCATGCGCCAGCCGGTGATGTTGTTGGGGACTGACTGGCTTCGGGCATAGCTTGCGCGCTGCTTTGTGG
>NZ_RZRR01001572.1:0-497 GCF_003998555.1 Mesorhizobium sp. M7A.F.Ca.CA.002.09.1.1
CGCCTCACGCGCGATATCGCCGTCGAGCTGCTGCAGCCGGCGCTCGAGTTCGCTCTGACGGGCGCGGATGCGGCCGGCTTCCTCTGCGATCTGCGACTTGGCGATCGAGAGGCGCTGGAAGGCAGCGGCGGCGGCGGCTTCCGCGTCGCGCAGGTCCGGCAGCCGATGGGCGCCTATGCCTTGCTCCCTGGCGGCGGCCATCTGGGCCGCGGCGCGGTCGCCGACCAGTGCCGTGGCAACCGCCAGCGCCGATCGCGCCTCGCCTTCCTGGGTTTTGGCCAGCGTCCAGCGCAGATGCAACAGCGTCGCTTCTGCCTTGCGGATATCGGCCGACAGGTTCTTGAAGCGGGACGCCTGGCGCGCCTGGCGCTTCAGGCTTTCGATCTGGCTTTCCAGCTCGCCGACGACGTCGTCCAGCCGTTCCAGGTTCTGTTCGGCCGCCTTCAGCCGCAGTTCTGCCTCGTGGCGGCGGGTGTGCAGGCCGGAAATGCCTGCAC
>NZ_RZRR01001573.1:0-497 GCF_003998555.1 Mesorhizobium sp. M7A.F.Ca.CA.002.09.1.1
CCGATGACGGCGCCCCGCGCAACACCCGCGAGCGCGCAACATTGATGTCCGAGCTGATCCGCGGGTCGGGCAGTGCGTCGTGACCTTCAAAGTCGCCATCATCGGCAGACCTAACGTCGGCAAATCGACTCTCTTCAATCGGCTGGTGGGAAGAAAGCTGGCGCTTGTCGACGACACGCCGGGCGTCACCCGCGACCGTCGCGTCCACGCCGCCAAGCTCTACGACCTGCATTTCGATGTCATCGACACCGCCGGCTTCGAGGACGCTGGTGCCTCGACCTTGCCCGGCCGCATGCGTGCGCAGACCGAGATCGCTATCCGCGAGGCCGACCTGATCTTCTTCACCATCGATGCCAAGTCCGGCCTTTTGCCTGACGACAGGACCTTCGCCGAGATCGTGCGCAAGTCCGGCAAGCCGGTCGTGCTGGTCGCCAACAAGGCCGAGGCGAAGGGCGCCCAGGGCGGTATGCTGGAAGCCTGGGAGCTCGGCCTTGGCG
>NZ_RZRR01001574.1:0-497 GCF_003998555.1 Mesorhizobium sp. M7A.F.Ca.CA.002.09.1.1
CAATGGTCTTGCGCATATTGTCATGCGGGACGAGGTCGTAGGAGCCCTGTTCGAACAGTTTCAGCACCTGATCGTCCGACATCGCCTTTACCGGCGCGGCAGGAGCAGCAGCGGGCACGCCAGCCGGAGCCTTGGCGGCAGGCGCCGCCTGGGCGCCGCCACCGGCAATCGCCGCGTCGACATCCGCCTTCACCACCCGGCCATGCGGACCGGTGCCGGTCACGGCAGACACATCGACACCGGCTTCCTTGGCTATGCGACGTGCGAGCGGCGACGCGAAGGTGCGTCCTTCCGGCGACTGGCTGATCTCCCCCCTTGTGGGAGAGATGGCCGGCAGGCCAGAGGGGGGCGTCTCGCGCTGAGAGGACGGCGGGACAGCGCCCCCCTCTGTCGACTTCGTCGACATCTCCCCCACGGGTGGGGAGATTGGCGCCTTGTCCTGCTTGGCCTCGGCTTTCGCTGGAGCAGCATCGCCCCCGCTTTTCGCGGCAGCGCCT
>NZ_RZRR01001575.1:0-495 GCF_003998555.1 Mesorhizobium sp. M7A.F.Ca.CA.002.09.1.1
ACACATGTCTGATATGTCGCAGCCACGAGAACAACGTCCCGCCATCAGCCAGGCCGATTACCAGCGGCTGTCGGAGTTTCGCTACCTGATCCGCCGGTTCCTCGAATTCAGCCAGGTCCAGGCGGAAGACGCCGGCCTGACCCCGCGCCAGCATCAGGCGCTGCTGGCGATCAAGGGATTCCCCGGCGGCGGCCCGGTGACGGTTGGCGATCTCGCGGAACGCCTGCGCATTCGCCACCACAGCGCCGTCGAACTGGTCAACCGTCTCGGCGAGGCAGGGCTGGTCACAAGGGATCAGGACAAGGACGACCATCGCCGCGTGCTGCTGCAACTGACCGAGCGCGCCGACGATTGCCTGGCCGAGCTGTCGGCGGCGCATCTCGACGAACTGTCACGCATCGAACCGATGCTGCGGCGGCTGCTCGATCGAGACCGTGGGTAGTCGACTACTACTGCAGCGACTTCAGCAGATTGTCGATCGTGAACGGATTGGCC
>NZ_RZRR01001576.1:0-495 GCF_003998555.1 Mesorhizobium sp. M7A.F.Ca.CA.002.09.1.1
AGCGTTTCCAGTTCGACGGCGCGGGCAAGCGTGCGTTCGATGCCTTCGCCCATCGCCGCGACCTCGCGACGAACGGCCTGGCCGATCATCATGACGCGATCCTGGGCAAGGTTTTCCGGCTCGGTCAGGCGGAAGGCCACTTCGGTCATCGACTGTGCGGCGATGCGCATTTCCTGGGCGCGGCGAATCATGGCGGCGAAGGCCCAGAACAGGATGACGGGCACGATGGCCGCGACGGCGAGGCCGATCAGTTCCGGACGGGCAAGGAACTGGTCGAGCGTGCGGATTCTCCAGATGCTCGGTCCGAAAAGCAGATTGGCCAAACCACCGGCACCGGCGAACCAGGCGAGCGAAACGAAGGCGACGACCCAGTAAATGGTGTTCGAGGCACGCCTGTTGAGGCTGTGCAGGAGCGTCTTGTAATCCTTCTGGCGATCGTCATTGGCCGGCGCGAAACCTGCGGGCTGGGCGCCATTGCGCGGTTCCACGGGGCGC
>NZ_RZRR01001577.1:0-495 GCF_003998555.1 Mesorhizobium sp. M7A.F.Ca.CA.002.09.1.1
CCTCGGCCAGTTGCATCACCGCCTCTCCGGCGCCGCCATGGCGCGGGCCTGACAGCGTCGCGAGCCCTGCCAGCAGGCAAGCGGCCAGCGGCGCGCCGGTCGAGGCTGCGACGCGCGCGGCGAAGGTCGACGCATTCAGTTCATGATCGGCAAGCAGGACAAGCGCACGGCGGATCGCATCGGCGCGGCCGGCATCCACCGACCAGTCCTGCGCAAGCCGCTGATGGACGGGATTTGACCCCGCCGGTGCGCCCAGCGCGGCGGCCAGCACGCCGACCGCGTGCGCGGCATCGGTATGCAGCGAGGCGGCGCTGCGCCCGAGCGACGGGCGCCCCTGACCGGCAAGCACGGCAAGTTGCGCAAAGGCCGAGGCTCGGCCAGCTTGATGGGGTGCGTCCGGCGACGCTGCTTCGAAAGCCACCGGTTTCGGCAGAGCCCACAGAACGGCGGCGGCTTCTTCCAGTGTGGCGTGCCCGGAGAGCACTGCGGCGTCTG
>NZ_RZRR01001578.1:0-492 GCF_003998555.1 Mesorhizobium sp. M7A.F.Ca.CA.002.09.1.1
CCTCTTCTCCCCTCGGGGAGAAGGTGGCCGCGAAGCGGCCGGATGAGGGGTCTTCGTTCCATCAGTCACCGAAACGCATTAGGCCTACGCCAGAATGCTCCTGCAAAGATTCCTGATCCGTCTGCTGACGATGCTGATCACGCTGTTCGGCGTGGCCGTCGTCGTCTTTGTCGTGATCCGCGTCGCGCCCGGCGATCCGATCGCCATGATGCTGCCGCCTGGTGCTACGGATGCCGACATTGCCCGGCTGCGAGCGCTCTACGGCCTCGACAAGACCATCGTGCAGCAATTCTTCATCTGGCTGTCAGGCGTCGCCAGGGGCGATTTCGGCACCTCGATTTCGCTCAGGCAGGATGTGCTGGGTCTCGTCTTCAACCGGCTGCCAGCGACGCTGGAGCTTGCCATCGTCGCGCTTGTGATGGCGGTGGCGCTCGGCGGCACGACGGCAATCATCGGCGCGCGCGAACGCGGCACGGCGGTCGAGGCCGGCAT
>NZ_RZRR01001579.1:0-489 GCF_003998555.1 Mesorhizobium sp. M7A.F.Ca.CA.002.09.1.1
GCATCGGACGCAGTGGCCGTTTCGGAAACGGCGACCGAAATGACCTCCGACGCCGCGGCGGAACCTGCTGCGCCTGCCGTGGGAGAACAGGCGGACGCTCCGGTCGAAACCGTGCAAGACGAAGCGCCTGTTGCCGAGGCTGCTGCTGAACCGGCACCGGTTGAACCGCAGGCAGAGGCTGAAGCTGCCGAGACTGAAGCCGCAGCGGCAGAAGAAGTTGCACCGGCCGAGCTGGTGTCAAATGCCGCGCCGGCAACGGACGCCGCGCCGGACGAACCCGTGACGGTGACTGAAGCAGCCACCGGGGAACCCGCCCCGGAAGCCGAAGCGCCAAAACCCATCCTGTTGTGGCGTCAGGGTCGTTTCGAACAGCGCCCGCGCAACCGCGACGACAACCGCAGGAACAATCGCCCACGCAACGGACAAGCGCGCGGCCGAAGCGATGCGCCTGCGGACGCCGGCGCACCGAACGCCGCTGCACCCGGAGAG
>NZ_RZRR01001580.1:0-489 GCF_003998555.1 Mesorhizobium sp. M7A.F.Ca.CA.002.09.1.1
TCGTTGACCTCCTTGAACCGGTCGAGATCAAGCAGCAGAAGCGCAAGCTGGCCGCCTTTCCTGGTCCGGACCATCGCAGCGATTTCCGTCTCCAGCCGGCCGGAAAAGCTGCGGCGATTGGCCAGTCCGGTCAATGGATCGAAATGGGCAAGCCGCAGGATCTCCTGTTCCGCCTTCTTGCGCTCGCGAATGTCGCGGACCGCGACCACGTTGTGCGGTTTGCCACAGTAGTCGATGCTCCTGGCGATCAGCTCGACAGGAATGCTCGTGCCATCGCGACCGCTCAATTCGGCCTCCTGCGGCTGTTCGCCGAAGCCCGAGATATCGGATCCGAAGAGATCGCCAAGCTGCATTCCGTTCAGGGTCGCTGTTGCTTTGCCCGTCAGTGCCGCAATGCTGTCATTGGCACTGATGATGCGGTTGCCGTCGCAGACGATCAGCCCCTCCACGGCGGCATTGGCCAGGCCGTGCATGCGGTCGACCTCGAGC
>NZ_RZRR01000157.1:0-8121 GCF_003998555.1 Mesorhizobium sp. M7A.F.Ca.CA.002.09.1.1
GTCGTCATGCGTGTGGTGGTCGAGCACGTCGCAGATCACGAGCGCGGTCTTTTCCAGCCAGGGAATGCGCCGCAGCGTGGCGAGATCCGGCTTCATGACGAAATCGCCATAGCCCTTCGACCAACTCGCCGCCTTGTAACCCGGCACCGGCTCCATATCGATGTCGGCGGCCAGCAGATAATTGCATCCATGCGTTTCGTCATGCGCGGAATCGACGAAGTACTGCGCCAGGAAGCGTTTTCCCGCCAGCCGTCCCTGCATGTCGACGATGCAGGCCAGCACGGTGTCGATCTCACCGCTGGAGACCGCTTTCTTCAACTGATCGAACGAGAAATTTCCGGCCATTCCTTTGGCACTCCAGCGCTTGGGCTTTGAATGAGTTGAACGAAACCATGGCCGGCACGATGCCGGCCATGGCCATGATGGTGGAGGTCAGTGGCCGGTTTCGCCGACTGCCTGTTCGGCCGCCTTGATGGCCGCCTGACGCGCCGCAATGATGTCGCCGAGCGGCGGCCCCTGGAAGCGGCGCTTCTCGAAGCCGAACCAGACGACTGCCGTCAGGATGAAGAAGCCGACGGTGATGTAGAGCGCCCAATCGTTCGGCGGCTGGATGCCGATGATGAAGATCAGGATCATTGAGACGATCGACAGGAAGGCGAACAGCATGAACACGCCGCGCCCCATGTTCCAGGGACCCATCTTGTCCCACTTCGGCGTGCCCCAGGCGAGCATGCCGAGCACGATCGGCACGGTGAAGGAGAGGAACAGGAAGATGACGGTGCAGGAAACCACGATGGTGTAGGCCGAAGTGCCTGCGACCGAAACCAGCGTCGAACCCCAGACGAACAGCACCGACAGGATCGAAGCCGTCCAGATCGCCGCCACCGGCGTGCGGTAGGTCGGGCTGACCTTGGCGAGTGCCGCCGAACCCGGCAGGCCGCCGTCACGCGAGAAGGCGAAGATCATGCGCGAGGCAGACGTCACCGTGGCAAGGCCGCACAGCAGCTGCGCGACGAACACGACGAGGTAGACGAACTCCTTGATGCCGGGGCTTACACGCTGGTCGAAGGCCCAGAAGAACACGTTCCAGCCCTGCTTGGCGGCATCGTCCATGTTCGGGATCATCAGCACGAAGGCGGCCAGGAACAGATAGCCGAAAACGGCCGACCAGATCACCGACATGACCATGGCGCGCGGCACGGAAGAAGCCGCCTTGATGGTTTCCTCCGAGGTGTGCGCGGAAGCGTCATAACCGGTGATCGTGTAGATCGGCAGCAACAGTCCGAGCGCGAACACCCAGGCATTCGAGACGGATGGCCACACGCCGGCGCCTGCGTCCCCGGAATAGTTCTTGAAGGTGAAGAGACGGCTGAAATCCCAGGTCTCAGCGGAAGCCAGGCAGACGATGGCGATCAGGATCGAGCCGAAGAAGATGAGATAGCCCGAGAAATCGGTCAGCTTCGCCGTCAGCTTGATGCCGAGATGGTTGATCAGCGCCTGCGCGCCGGTGATGATGATCAGAAAGATCATCTGGTTTGTCAGCGTGCCTTCGATTCCGAGCGTCGGGCCGAAAGCGCCGATGAAAAACGTCCAGGTGCCGACATTGATGGCGCCGAGCACGGTGATCAGGCCGAGCAGATTGAGCCATGCGGTGACCCAGCCGGTGCCGCGGTTGCCGAGGATCGAACCCCAGTGATAGAGGCCGCCGGCCGTCGGATAGGCCGAGCTGATCTGCGACATGGCGACCGCAAAGGTCAGCGAAACGAAGCAGCCGACCAGCCAGCCGATGCCGATGCCGATGCCGCCGGCGCCGGAGGTGGCCTGGGCCAGCGAATTGATGCCGCCCGACAGGATGCAGATGATGGAGAAGGAAACGGCGAAGTTCGAAAAGCGACTGAGGCGCCGCTCCAATTCCTGGGCATAGCCCATGCTGTGGAGGTGCTTTACGTCCTCCGCCTTGTCAACTTCAGTATAACCCGGTGCTGCCATTTTAGTGTCCCCTGTTGGTTTTCGGGTCGGGATGAGATCCCGCCCTAGCTAGCCGATTGAACTGACTTTCCGACTGAATGCGATCTGGTGTGTCCGGCCTCCTCTGGCTCCAGATCCGAAAAAATGCCCGTGAGCAGATCCGCCCATTTCCGCTGCCCGGTCTCGCCGGCGATTTCGTCATTGCGGATTTCGATCATCGCGCAGGGCAGTCCGCGCGAGCGCGCATGCCGTTCCAGCGTGAAATAGACGCGGTCATCAGGTGAATACGGCTCGTTGACCCCGACGGTGACACCGGAAAGCCGCTTCAGCGCCGATATCAGCGGCGCCGCCAGCCGGCGATCCTCGTCATGGATGATGCCGATATGCCAGGGCCGGTTGCGGCCCTTGTATACCGGCGTGAAGGAATGGACCGAAACCAGCCGCGTTTCCTGACCGTGTGACAGCCTGTGGCTGATGATATCCGCAATCGTATCGTGGAAAGGGCGCCACGAAAGCGCGACACGCGCGGCACGCTCACTTTCCGACAGGCCGGCATTGCCCGGTATGGCCGTTGTCTCACTGACCGGCGGCACCAGGTCGGGCGCGTCAAGCGGCCGGTTGCAGTCGATGACAAGGCGCGAAATGCGGGTTTCGACGAGCGTCGCGTCGAGCGCCTGCGCCATGCGGCGGGCAACCGGCAGCGCGCCGGGATCCCAGGCGATGTGGCGCGACAGGTCCTCGACAGCAAGGCCGAGCGTGCCGAATTCGGCGGGCAGGAAGTTCGAGGCGTGATCGCAGGTCAGCACGAAAGGGCTTGATCCGCCGGGGTTCGTCACCCTTACGGTATCAGACGATGCAAGGCTGGCGGGCCGTGCTTTCTCCATACTCTGCCGTCCCCGGGGAGCGCTGTATCGTATGTTACGTATTTTGCCTCATTGCGTCCCTGTGGATGATTTCATACAGTTTGTCCGGCTTTGTCAAATGCGATTTCGGAAAAGACCATCGACCGAGCCAAGGGTGGGGAAAAGATGATTTCCAACATTGCCGAACTGATCGCCGACCGCGTCGGCACGATGCCGGCCAGCGAACGGCGCGCGGCCCAGACACTGATTGCCTTCTACCCGATGATCGGCTTGAAAACGGTCGCTGAATTCTCGGCCGCAGCCGGCGTTTCCTCGCCGACAATCCTGCGTTTCGTCGCCCGGTTGGGCTTTCAGAACTATCCGGAGTTCCAGTCGAGCCTGCAGGACGAACTGGCGGCGCAACTGCAATCGCCGGCGACAAGGACGCTCAATCCGCCCTCGCCCGGCGGCGGGACCGTGTCGCCGATGCTGGAAGCGACGCTCGACAATATGCGCGAGACATTCAGGCACCTGTCCGACAAGCAGCTTGCCGACATCGCCGCCCGGCTGGCGGACCGGCGCGGCAAGACCTTCCTGATCGGCGGCCGCTTCACCGATCCGCTGGCGCGCTACATGGCCGCCCACCTCGCCATCATCCAGCCGGATGTCTTTCACCTCGCCGGGCAGGAAAGCATGTGGCGTGACCGGCTGATCGACATGGGCAAGCGCGACGTGCTGGTCATCTTCGACATCAGGCGCTACCAGGACAGCCTCCTCCGCTTCGCCGAGAAGGCGCATCAGCGTGGCGTGCAGATCGTACTGTTCACCGACCAGTGGCTGTCGCCGATCGCCCGCCTTGCTCGCCATGTCATCGCCGGACGAACCGCAGTGCCGTCGGCATGGGATTCATCGGCGGCCCTTTTCGTCGTCGCCGAAACGCTGATCGGCGCCGTCACCAGGCAACTGGAAGCAGAAGGCGCCAAACGCATTCGCGAGATGGAAAGTCTGCGTTAGTGCATATGCGATGATCCGAAGCGTTACGCATATTTTCTCAAACGTTACATATATTTAATGTGCGCAGCCCCCGGAGAATTGTCATAAAGACGCGATATCGAGACGGCTTCTTTGCCTTACAATAGCCTCGCTGCGTCTGCTTCATTTCGGGAAACCGGTAGACGGAAGGATTGTTTTACCAACCGGAGTGCTGATGGCCGCCTGGAAACAGATACTTTTTGCACTCGTGGTGCTGGTGGTGGCGGCAGCCGCCTGGCTGCGCTTTTATCCCGGCGCACCGGACGTGCTGGCACGTTGGGGCATCGACTGGGCTTACGCGGCAACGCCCCCGGCTGAAACCGGTGCCGCCAACGCGAGGCAGGCAAACGGCCGCAACGGCAACCAGCGGGTGAACGTGGTCGCCTTGGCGGCCACTTCGGCTGTTATCAACGACCGCCTGCAGGCGATCGGCACCGGCCGTGCCAACGCCTCGGTGACCGTCAATCCTTACAGCTCCGGCCGCCTCGCCGAACTGCTGGTCGAATCCGGCAGCCATGTCGAGAAGGGACAGATCCTCGCCACCCTCGATTCCGAGACCGAAGTGATCTCTCAGGACCGTGCCAAGCTCGCCTTGCAGGACGCTCAGTCCAAGCTCGACCGCGTTAAGTCGCTGCGTGCCTCCAATGCCGCGACCCCGGTAGCCGTGGCTGATGCCGAGGTGGTGCTGGCGGGCGCCAAGCTGGCGCTTCAGGACGCGGAACTTGCACTGCAGCGCCGGTCGATCCTGGCGCCGATCGCCGGCACCGTCGGCATCCTGCCGATCTCGGCCGGCAATTACGTCACCAACCAGTCGGCCATCGCCACGCTCGACGACCGGTCCTCGATCCTGGTCGATTTCCTGGTACCCGAGCGCTTCGCCGCCGCCGTCAAGGTCGGTGCGCAATTGACGGCGACGCCGATCGCCAATCCCAGCAACGCCTATAGCGGCACCGTTTCGGCCATCGACAACCACATCGATGAAAAGAGTCGCACGCTGCTGGTCAAGGCCAAGATCGCCAACCCGGCCGATTCGCTGCGCGCCGGCATGTCGTTCGGCATCACCATGAAATTTCCGGGGCAAACCTATCCGGCCGTCAGCCCGCTGGCGATCCTGTGGGGGTCGGACGGCGCCTATGTCTGGCAGATCGAGGATGGCAAGGCCAGGCGGGTCCCGGTGCGCATCATCCAGCGCAACACCGAGACCGTGCTGATCGACGCCGAGATCGACAATGGCGACATGGTGGTCACAGAAGGCACCCAGAGCGTCAGCGAGGGCGGCGCGGTTCGCCTTGCCGGCGAAGAGCAGCGCGCCGCGGACGCCGCCGCAGGCTCATGACCGGAACCATCAACACCGCCAGCGAGACCGGCTTCACCGCCCTGTTCATCCGCAGGCCGGTCATGGCCTTCGTGCTCAACACACTGATTGCGGTCGCCGGCCTGGCCGCTTTCTACGGCGTCGAGATCCGCGAACTGCCTGATGTCGACCGCGCGGTCGTCACTGTTTCCACCACCTTCGAGGGCGCGGCGGCCGAGACCGTCGACCGCGAACTGACCGACACGATCGAGGGCGCCGTCGCCCGCGTCTCAGGCGTCAAGTCGATCTCGTCGTCTTCCTCGTTCGGCTCGAGCCGCGTCACCATCGAGTTCAACGACGGCGTCGATCTGAATGTCGCCGCCTCGGACGTGCGTGATGCTGTCGGCCGCGTCGCCAATCAGATGCCCGACACCGCCGATCCGCCGCGCATCGTCAAGGCCGACGCCAATTCCGACGCGGTGATGCGACTGGCGGTGACCTCGGACAACATGTCGATCCAGGACATGACCGTGGTGGTCCAGGACCAGATCGAGGACGAGCTTGCCGCCGTGCCCGGCGTTGCCGACGTCCAGGTCTATGGCGACCGCGACAAGATCTTTCGCATCGATGTCGACCAGAACAAGCTGGCCAGCCTCGGCTTCACGGTTGCCGATCTCAGGGCCGCCCTTGCCTCGGTCGCTTTCGATTCCCCTGCCGGTTCGATCACCACGACCAACCAGGACCTGATCGTCCGCACGACTGCCGACGTGCCCACGCCGGAAGAGTTCGAAAACATCATTGTCAGCGGCACGACGCGCATCCGCGACGTCGCCACCGTCACGCTCGGTCCCGACGTCGGCCAGACCACGCTGCGCTCGGATGGCAAGACCGGCATCGGCATCGGCATCATCCGCCAGGCGGAATCGAACACGCTGGACATCTCGACCGGCGTCCAGTCCGCCGTCGCCAAGCTGCAGGAAAACCTGCCCAAGGGCATGTCGATCAAGATCACCAGCGACGACGCCGTCTTCGTCAAGGGCGCGGTGCACGAGGTCGAGATCGCACTCGGCCTGTCCGTGACCATGGTGCTGATCGTCATCTATGTGTTTCTCCTCGACTGGCGCGCGACGCTGATCCCCGGCCTGTCGATGCCGGTCGCCATGATCGGCACCATCGCTGCCATCTATCTGGCCGGCTTCTCGGTCAACATCCTGACCCTGCTCGCTCTGGTGCTGGCGACGGGACTGGTCGTCGACGACGCCATCGTCGTGCTCGAAAACATCGTGCGACGACGCAATGAAGGCATGGGGCCCCGCGCCGCCGCCGTGCTTGGCGCGCAGGAAGTGTTTTTCGCCGTCATTGCCACCACCTTGACGCTGGTCGCCGTCTTCGTGCCGATTTCGTTCCTGCCCGGCCAGACCGGCGGCCTGTTCCGCGAATTCGGCTTCGTGCTTGCCATGTCGGTGCTATTGTCCTGCGTTGTGGCGCTGACGCTGTGCCCGATGCTCGCCTCGCGCATGCTGACCAGCGCATCGCTCCACCACGAAGGGGGCCATGGCATCGGCGCCCGCATCGGCGGCGCGCTCAATACGGCCTACAAGCGCGGCCTACACGCCTGCCTCGACGCGCCATGGATCGTGCTTCTGGTCGCGGTGCTGTTTGCCGGCACCGCCTTCACGCTGTTCGGCACCATCCGCCAGGAGCTGACGCCGACCGAGGACCGCGCCGCCGTGCTTCTGCGCATCAGCGCCCCGCAAGGCGTCAGCCTCGACTATACGACGCAGCAGATGCAGAAGATCGAGAGACTGATCCAGCCGATGCGCGATTCCGGCGAGATCCGCTCGACCTTCGAGAATGCCGGCCAGAACGGCTCCTACAATTCCGGCTTCATGGTGATGACGTTGGCGCCGTGGAACGAGCGCAGCCGCAGCCAGCAGGAGATCATGGCCGAGATCAGCCAGTTGACCAGGCAGGTGCCGAGCGTGCGCATCTTCCCGGTACAGCCCAACAGCCTCGGCATCCGTGGCGCCGGCAACGGCCTGCAGTTCGCGCTGGTCGGCAACGACCGCAAGGCGCTCGGCGACGCAGCCGTGAAGATCATCGCCGAGATGCAGAAGGACGCGCGCTTCCAGACACCGCGCCTGTCGATCGACCCGACGCAACCGCAGCTCGCCGTGGCCATCGACCGCGAGCGCGCCTCCGACCTCGGCATCGACATATCGGGACTGGCCAACACCTTGCAGGCCATGCTCGACGGCAACGATGTCGTCGACGTCTACATTGCCGACCGCAGCTACGGCGTGAAGCTGGTCTCGACCACCAATCCGATCAACGATCCGACCGATCTGGAAAACATCTTCCTGAAGACGGCAGACGGACGTTTCGTGCCGATGTCGACCATCGCCACGCTGACCGAACGTGCCGTACCGCCATCGCTGTCGCGCGAACAGCAGCAGCCCTCGGTGGCCATCACCTCCAACCTCAGTGGCGACTTCGCGCTTGGCGACGCGCTCACCCGCGCCGAGGAGATCGCCACGCCGCTGCTGCCTGCGGGCAGCCGCATCCTGCCTCTGGCCGAGGCGGCGACGCTGGGCGAAACCAACAGCGCCATGATCACCATTTTCGGCTTCGCGCTGGTCATCATCCTTTTGGTGCTGGCCGCCCAGTTCGAAAGTTTCGTCAGTGCCGTCATCATCATGGCGACGGTGCCGCTCGGACTGGCCTGCGCGATTTTCGCGCTTCTGCTCTCGGGCACCAGTCTCAACGCCTACAGCCAGATCGGCCTGGTGCTTTTGGTTGGCGTCATGGCCAAGAACGGCATCCTGATCGTCGAATTCGCCAACCAGCTGCGCGATCGCGGGCTTGGCGTGCGCGAAGCGATCGAGCAGGCCTCGATCATCCGCGTGCGGCCGGTGATGATGACGATGATCTGCACCGTGCTCGGCGGCTTGCCGCTGGTGCTGGCGAGCGGCGCCGGTGCCGAGG
>NZ_RZRR01001581.1:0-488 GCF_003998555.1 Mesorhizobium sp. M7A.F.Ca.CA.002.09.1.1
AGCGCGCGTACAAGAGCGCCAGCACAACCGCCGGCACCAGGACAGGGCGCAGGATGGTGATCAGGTTGGGGATGGTCAAATGCCTGGCACCTCCTCTTGGTCGGAGATAGATGATGAAGATGGCGGGTGGCAACAAGGGAGGAGCTGCCGATCTCCCCGCACGGGAGCGGCCTTCAGCTTGGCTTTCGCCAATCACGAGCGCCTGTACGTGCGCGCTGTCCACGGTTTTGTAGGCCGAGATGGCCGTTATCCTTGCGGACAGAAACCGTTCATGCGAAGAGCCCGCGACAAGGAAAATTGCTGAACGGGCACCAGAAATGAGCAAGCGCGACGTGAACAAGCGCAAGAACGGGCTCACCTATGCCGAGGCCGGTGTCGATATCGATGCCGGCAATCTCATGGTCGAGAAGATCAAGCCGCTGGTGCGCGCGACGCGCCGGCCGGGCGCCGATGGCGAGATCGGCGGTTTCGGCCGGCTGCTCGCCCTC
>NZ_RZRR01001582.1:0-486 GCF_003998555.1 Mesorhizobium sp. M7A.F.Ca.CA.002.09.1.1
CAAGCTCGTGACATTTCCAGCAGCCATATCTGTCTCGGCGTGCCGGTTTGCCCCCCGGTTGCCCTCCCATAACATCCCGCCAATCGGCGCCCGGCGCAAGCCGCTTGCTAAGGCAGTTCAGAAGGCCGCCGAGCAAGGGATCCTGGAGCCGAAGACGGTGACCCGCATCGACGAACCTGTGCGGGCGATCGCGAGAGGGTGGCGGTGTTTGCGGCAAGGGATCTTGACCAGCCCAGGGTTTCCTAGCCGATGCGAGCCGGCGGCAGCTCGAACAAAGTGGCGCCGTTCTCCCGGCCGCGCTCGACATAGCCGATGACGCCGAACCATCTTGCGACATCCGGCCCCTGGAGCCAACTGCGCGAATGGATGGCGAGGTTGCCGGCGAGCGCCTGGATATGCCTGATATGCCGCTTGCAGAAACGGACGGTCGTGGCCCGGAAGAAGTCCTCCCGTGCGGCGAACAGCGTGTCGGCGGCGTCGCTGTTC
>NZ_RZRR01001583.1:0-486 GCF_003998555.1 Mesorhizobium sp. M7A.F.Ca.CA.002.09.1.1
GCCCAAGGTTTTGCGGTGATGAGCGGCGCGTCGAAGGAATTCAACTGGAACCTGCCGATGCCGACCATCGCCAGGATCTGGCGCGCCGGCTGCATCATCCGCTCGCAGATGCTCGACACCATGGCGGAAGCCTTCAGCAAGGGCGGCGCCTCGACCAACCTTCTGATGGCGCCGGCCTTCATCTCGCTGATGCAGGAAGCGCATCCGTCGCTGCGCCGCATCGTGGCGAGGGCTTCGGAGGCCGGCTCGCCGGTTCCGGCGCTGTCTTCCGCACTTGCCTATTTCGACAGCTATCGCCAGGGCCGCGGCACCTCGAACCTGATCCAGGCGCAACGCGACTTCTTCGGCGCGCACGGCTTCGAGCGTATCGACGACAAAGGCGCGTTCCATGGGCCGTGGGGAAGCGGTGCGGCTGGCTGACAAGCCGGCCCAAGAGCCTAAACGGAAACCGGGGGTCTGAACGCCTGAACCTCGCTGGTGGCGACC
>NZ_RZRR01001584.1:0-486 GCF_003998555.1 Mesorhizobium sp. M7A.F.Ca.CA.002.09.1.1
CCCTTCTCCGCCGCCGCCTCGTCGGCAGCATCTTCGTGCTGCTGATCGTCGTCATCGGCACGTTCCTTTTGCTCGAGGCCGCCCCCGGCGACGCCGTCGACGCCTACATCGTCTCGAACGGCGGCGACGCCGGCATGATCGAATTGCTGCGTCATCGCTGGGGCCTCGACCAGTCGGAGCTGACGCGGCTGGCTAACTACCTCTGGGCGCTGTTGCATCTCGACCTCGGCCAGTCGGTGACCTTCTCCCGACCGATCCGCGATGTGATCCTCGAACGCCTGCCCAACACGCTGCTGTTGATGGTCAGCGCCACCGCGCTCTCCTTCGGGCTCGGCTCGGCACTCGGCATCTATGCCGGCGCCCGGCCGGGCAGTTTCCGCGACCGCTTCCTGTCGATCGGCTCGCTGGCGCTCTATGCCGTGCCGGGTTTCTGGCTCGGACTGGTGCTGATCGTCGTCTTTGCCGTCGACCTGCGCTGGCTGCCGA
>NZ_RZRR01001585.1:0-486 GCF_003998555.1 Mesorhizobium sp. M7A.F.Ca.CA.002.09.1.1
CGCCGCCGACGCCGCTCTTGCCGGGGATGCCGACGCGGAAGGCGAAATCGCCGGAGCCATCATAGTGACCGCAGGTCAGCATCATCGCGCCGATGCGGCGTGCCCGTTCGGCCGACACCACGGAATGCCCGGTCGCCGGGTTCTTGCCGCCATTGGCGAGAAAGCGGCCGGCGAGCGCCAGTTGCCGGCAACTCATTGCGATGGCGCAATGGTGGAAGTAGACGCCCAGCGCCAGCTCCGGCGCGTGGTGGAGATTGCCGAAGGATTTCATGTAGTTGGCAAGCGCGAAGTTGCGATAGCCGGTGGCCCGTTCGGACGCCGCGACCTCACGATCGATGATGATCGTTTCGTCGTCGGCGAGGAACTGGATGAAGCGCAGGATTTCGCCGATCGCCTCGCGCGGCTGGTGGCCGGCAAGCAGGATGTCGGAAATGACAATGGCGCCGGCATTGATGAACGGGTTGCGCGGAATGCCGTTCTCATGCT
>NZ_RZRR01001586.1:0-481 GCF_003998555.1 Mesorhizobium sp. M7A.F.Ca.CA.002.09.1.1
CCGGCCACCCTCTCCCCAACGGGGAGAGGGTGGCCGGAGCGAAGCGGAGGTCGGGTGAGGGGGTGGAAATCTTTCCGTCAAGGCAAGCCAAGATCGTATCCAGGACCGCTCGACGTTCGGCCAAAACCTCATGATTCCAGAACCGGAGAGCCGAATAACCTTGTCCGTTCAGCCAAGCTGTCCTGGAAGGGTCGGTTGGAGAATCTGCGTGCTGACTACCATCAAGTTCGACAATCAGGCTTACCTCGCGACAAACAAAATCCGCGATGAACGGTCCAAGCGGCACTTGCCTCACAAATTTGTAGCCATTGAGATGACGGTCTCTCAGCTCCCCCCAAAGCCTGTATTCAGCCTCGGTCTCGTCAACCCGCAGCTTTCGGGCGCGAGCGGTTGCCCCGACCTTTCTCTTGGTCGGATCCGTCGGCGCCGCCCCCTCACCCGACCTCCGCTTCGCTCCGGCCACCCTCTCCCCGTTGGGGAG
>NZ_RZRR01001587.1:0-480 GCF_003998555.1 Mesorhizobium sp. M7A.F.Ca.CA.002.09.1.1
CAATCATATTCATCAATTCGCTCGGCACCGACTTCCGGATCTGGGACGAAATTGTCTCGACGTTCGATGGTGAAATGCCGCTGCTGGTGTATGACAAGCGCGGCCACGGACTGTCCGACATCGGCGACATCAGGTCGATCGACGATCACGTCGATGACCTCTCGGCGCTCATCGATCATTTCGGCTTGAGCAAGGTCGTGCTGTGCGGCCTGTCGGTCGGCGGCATGATCGCGCAGGGGCTCTATGCCAGGCGGCCTGAAATCGTCGAAGGCCTGATCCTTTGCGATACGGCACACAAGATCGGCACGACAGACAGCTGGAACACACGCATCGCGACCGTCGAAAGCAAGGGCATCCAGGCGATTGCCGATGGCGTGCTCAAAGTGTGGTTCACCCCCGCCTTCCACGCGGCGCGTCAGGCCGAGCTCGACGGTTACTGGAACATGATGACGAGGCAAGCGCTTGCAGGTTACGTAGGGA
>NZ_RZRR01001588.1:0-479 GCF_003998555.1 Mesorhizobium sp. M7A.F.Ca.CA.002.09.1.1
TTGAGGCCGGGCGTGGCGTCGCTTGCCGTCTGGTCGCCCGGCCTCAATGCCAACGGCAACTCCAAGCTGGGGTCGATCGCGCTGGAAAAGCTGGCCAGGATGATGAACTGGTCGATCTTCGCGCCGTGATGCATGTCGCCCAAAAGGTGCGGAGCGGTTTTGGGACAACGACATGCATAAAAATCAAGGAAGCGTTTTAGCCTTTCGCGATCCGGAATAGCGCCAGATAAGAAAATCCCGCACCGTCTTCGAGACGGCGCGGGATTTTTTGTCAACAAACTAGCTCAGGTGGCTGAAAGGCTTAGAAAAAGCCCTTCCGCTGCCACCATCCGCCGCGTTTCGGCTTGTCGTCGGTCTTGTCGTCGGTCTTGTCCTCGGCCTTGGCCGCGGGTTCTTCCGCTACAGTCGAAGACACCACCGGCTCGACCGGCGCATTCACCGCCGCCGGCTTGCGCCGCGACGGGCGGGCCTTCGGTGCC
>NZ_RZRR01001589.1:0-478 GCF_003998555.1 Mesorhizobium sp. M7A.F.Ca.CA.002.09.1.1
ATCCCGATACGCTTGAACCGAAATACCGCGTCATCGGCTCTGAACTGTGGTCCGACGAGCCGGGCTTCCTGGAAAGCGTCCAGGCGACCGGCGTCACCGGCATCTGCGGCTCCGGCATCATCGAAGTGGTGGCGGAGATGTATCTCGCCGGCATCATTTCCGAGGACGGCGTCATCGACGGCGGGCTTTCGGCGCGCTCGCCGCGCGTTACGGCCAGCGGCCGCACCTTCTCCTATGTGCTGAAGGACGGCTCCGCCGCATTGACGGAAGATGGGCCGAAGATCACCATCACCCAGACCGATGTGCGCGCCATCCAGCTTGCCAAGGCAGCGCTTTATGCCGGCACCAAGCTGTTGATGGAAAAGCAGAACACCGAGCATGTCGACCGCATCCATTTCGCCGGCGCCTTCGGCTCCTTCATCGATCCGAAATACGCCATGGTGCTGGGCCTGATCCCGGATTGCGACCTCGACAAGGT
>NZ_RZRR01001590.1:0-475 GCF_003998555.1 Mesorhizobium sp. M7A.F.Ca.CA.002.09.1.1
CCTACACGCTGGGTTCCACCAACAGCGGCATCGTCAACCGGGTGATCATGCCGGCCAATGCGCCGGAGGTCGCCGAGACGCTGCGGCTGGTGCTCGGCTGGGCCTGGACCTATGTCATCGTCGCGGAACTGATCGGCTCGTCATCCGGCATCGGCTACATGATCATCAACAGTCAGTCGCGGCTGGCGACGGGTCAGATCATCTTCGGCATCATCGTCATCGGACTGATCGGGCTGTTGTCCGACTTCGCCTTCAAGGCCTTCAACCGCTGGCTCTTTCCGTGGAGCCTGGCGTGAACAAGCTTCTCATCGAGGGCGTTTCGCGCACCTTTGCCGGCGTGCGCGGCGGTCAGCCGGTCAAGGCGCTGATGCCGATCGACCTGGCGGTCGCCGCCAACGACTTCATCACTATTCTGGGGCCGTCCGGCTGCGGGAAGTCGACACTGCTCAGGATTGTCGCGGGCCTGGAAGCATCG
>NZ_RZRR01000158.1:0-7641 GCF_003998555.1 Mesorhizobium sp. M7A.F.Ca.CA.002.09.1.1
CTGCACCATCGCGCAATGGGCATCCGTCGAGGCGCTGAATGGCCCGCAGGATTTCATCGCCAAAAACAAGGCGATCTTTCAAGGCCGTCGCGACCTCGTCGTCTCGATGCTCAACCAGGCGCGCGGCATCACCTGTCCGTCGCCGGAAGGGGCCTTCTATGTCTATCCCTCCTGCGCCCAGTTGATCGGCAAGAAGACCAAGGCCGGCAAGCCGATCGACACCGACGAAACCTTCTGCTCGGAATTGCTCGAAGCCGAGGGCGTCGCGGTGGTGTTCGGCTCGGCCTTCGGCCTCGGCCCCAACTTCCGCATCTCCTACGCCACCTCGGAGACGCTTCTGGAGGAAGCCTGCACGCGCATCCAGCGCTTTACGGCTTCGCTGACCTGAGCGGCGCACTTTGAACGCAGAACCCGGCTTCACTGCCGGGTTTTCAATGGGCCGTCAGCCTCACGCCTCGTGCTTGGTCTCTTTGGCCGAGCGCGCCTCGGCCGGCGCCAGCACGGCAACCAGCAGTGCGGCGGTGAGGAACGCGCCGATCGCCGCCGTCAGCATGGCGGCATGGAAGCCGCCAGCATAGGCGGCAGCATAGAGTTCATGCACGCCGCTTTCGCCCATCGCCGCATCGGTTGCGAAATCATGCCGCGAAATTGCAGCACGAGCGACCGCTTCCGCGTTGGCGACACCGGCATCGCCGAGATACCCGGTCAAAAGGTTGGTTGCCCGCATGCTCATCAAGGCGCCGAGCAAGGCGATGCCGATGGCAAGACCGCTCTGGCGGGTGGCATTGATGACCGCCGACACCATGCCCGAGCGTTCGCGCGGCGCATAGGACATGGCGGCAGCGCTGCCGGTCGGGATTGCAAGCGCATTGCCGAGGCCGCCGATGGCGAACAGAAGGCACAGCATCGCGTAGGACGTCGAAGGACCGGCCCAGCACATGCCGAGCATGGACAGGCCGATAGCAACATAGCCGATGCTCATCAGCGCGGAGTGACCATAGCGCGCGCTCAGCCTGCCGATCCACGGCGACACCACGATCTGGACGATGAAGGCCGGCGCCATGCGCAGGCCGGTCTGCGTCGGCGACCAGCCCTGCACCTGCTGCAGGAACATCGAGAAGAAGAAGACGCTGGAATAGGAGGTGAAGCCGAGCGCGAACGAAGCGACATTGGCGACGGCAAAGCGGACGTCACGGAACAGGCCAAGCGGCAGCATCGGCCGTGCCGTGCGCGCCTCGAAGCCGAGGAAAGCACCCAGGCCGACGACACCTGCGATGAGCGCCGTGACCGTCCTTGGCTCGCCCCAACCATTCTCGCCGGCCGAGATCAGGCCAAAGGTCAGCGCCCCCAGCCACAGGATGCTGAGAGCCAGGCCGACGAGATCGAGATGGGCATGTTCGGGATGCGCCGTCTCGTTGATCGAAGCAGCACCGAGCGCGATCGTGATCAGACCAAGCGGCAGGTTGATAAGGAAGATGCTTTGCCAGCCGACGGTCTCGACCAGGATGCCACCGAGGACGGGACCAACGAGCAGAGAGGTGGCGGCGAACGACGCCCAGCCGCCAATGACGCCGGCGCGCTGGCGCGCATCGGGAAAGGCTTGCGTCAGGATCGACAGCGCGCCTGGAATGAGCAGCGAGCCGGCGATGCCCTGTACGACCCGGCCGGCCAGCAGCACCGGCAAATTGGGCGCGACGGCGCAGATCAGCGAGCCGGCCACGAAGATGCCGACGCCGGCCAGCCATGAGCGCTTGCGGCCATAGCGGTCGCCGATCAGGCCGGACGACAGCATGAAGGCCGACAGGCACAGCGTGTAGGCGTCGACCACCCATTGCAGGCCGCCGAAATCGGTTTGCAACGCCTGCTGGATGGTCGGCAGCGCGACATTGACGATGCTGACGTCGAGCAGAGCCACGAACGAACCAAGATAGACAGCGGCGACCAGGGGCAAACGGTGCTTTGACATGGCTATGTCCGGACGTGAGTTTCGCAAATTACTGGCCGACGGTCAGTTGAACGGGCGGCATGGCGCTGTCGATCCGGCGACTGAGTATGGCCTGCGCCATGGTACGGGACTCGCCGCGAGTCGCCCTCTTCTGAAAATGTTGCGGCTGGAATAGAAGCCGGGTTCCTGCGGACTGAGCATTCAGCCGTCATATTGTTCCGATGTCACCGCTTCCAGCCAGTCGGCATGGACATCGTCGAGCGCCTCCTGCATGGCGATATGCGTCATCGCCGATTTCGGCGCCGCGCCATGCCAGTGTTTTTCGCCAGGCGCGAACGAGATGACGTCGCCCGCCCTGATCTGCTGGATCGGGCCGCCCCACGTCTGGGCAAGCCCGGCGCCCACCGTCACGTAGAGCGTCTGGCCAAGCGGATGCGTATGCCAGTGGGTGCGCGCGCCCGGCTCGAAGCTGACCAGCGTGGCTCGCAGCCGCGCCGGCGCCTCTTTCTCGATGATCGGCGTCTGCAGCACCCGGCCGGTGAAGTATTTTTCCGGCGCGATGACGGTCGGCACGCTGCCGCAGGCAATGATCTTCATGGGTCGATGGTCCTTCAAAACAGCGGGCGACGGGTCGCCAGCTTCAGTTTCCGCCGATATCGGCCGACGTGCAACAGCTTCCGGCTGCCAGCCCCCTATATGGCCAGCACGGGTCCACGGCCGAGCAAAGGATTTCTATTTTCCTTGCCCTGCCGGCAAACAAGTGGGACGATGGCTTTGGGCAGGTGGACTTGAAAAGAACCCCGCCCGCGACGGTCGAACAGGCCGGCCGCCGCTCAGGACCGATTGACCACGCCTGAACCATGCATGCCAGTCGGTCCTACGGGAAACGCCTGAGTGGAGGTCAGTCATGGGTACTCGCGCCGGAGGACGACGCACGGGACCGAAATGCATTGCCATAGTCGGTCCCTTCGCAAGCGGTAAGACGACACTTCTCGAAGCCATATTGGCCCGTACGGGCTCAATTCCCCGACAAAATCCCGTTTCATCAGGCAACACCGTTTCAGATCATTCGCCCGAGGCGCGCGCCCACGCCATGAGCGTCGAGGCGACGATCGCCACCACCGAATTCATGGGCGAGCAGATCACCTTCGTCGACTGTCCCGGCTCCATCGAATTCTCTTTCGAAGCCGAACCGGTGCTGGCCGCCTGCGACCTCGCGGTGGTCGTGGCCGAGGCCGATGAAAAGAAGATCCCTGCCCTGCAACTGATCATGCGCAAGCTCGACGATCTCGGCGTGCCGCGCATCCTGTTTCTCAACAAGGTCGACAAGGCAATCACCGGCGTGCGCGACACGCTGAAGATGCTGCAGCCGGCCAGTGCCGTGCCATTGCTGCTGCGCCAGATTCCGCTGCGCAAGGACGGCGTCGTCATTGGTTCGATCGACCTGGCGCTGGAGCGCGCCTACATCTATCGCGAATATGCCGAAAGCGAGGTGGCGCAGATTCCCGGCGACGAGAAGGCGCGCGAGCTCGAAGCGCGTTTCTCGATGCTGGAGACGCTGGCCGACCATGATGACCAGTTGATGGAACAGCTGCTCGAGGAGATCGAACCGCCCAAGGACGCGATCTTCGACGATCTCGCCGCCGACCTGCGCGACGGCGCGGTGACCCCGGTGCTGATCGGCACCGCCGAGAAAGGCAACGGCGTGCTGCGTCTCCTGAAGGCGATCCGCCACGACGCGCCTGACATCGAGGCGACCCGCAAGCGGCTCGGTGCACCCGACGGCGCGGCTACCCTGGTCCAGGTGATGAAGACCATCCACACCTCGCATGGCGGCAAGCTGTCGGTGTCGCGCATCCTCTCCGGCCAGGTCGTCGACGGTTCCGAACTCTGGCTGCCCGGCGGCGACACGGCCAAGGTTTCCGGCATCTACCGGATGCTCGGCAAGGACCATTCCAAGCTCTCCATCGCCAAGGCCGGCGATACGGTCGCGCTGGGCAAGCTGGACGAGGTCAAGACCGGCCAGACGCTGAGTTCGGCCAAGGGCGGCATCAAGCCGCTCGTCCAGTTCGAGCCGCCGCAGCCGGTCTTCGCCTTCGCGCTCCGTCCCAAGGAGCGCAAGGACGAAGTGAAAATGTCGGCTGCCATCCAGCGGCTGGCCGAGGAGGACCCCTCGCTCAGCCTGCGCCACAACCAGGACTCGGCTGAAACCGTGCTGTCGGGCCATGGCGAGATGCATCTGCGCGTGGTGCGCGAGCGGCTGGAAGGCAAGAACCAGATACCGGTCGAAGGCCATCCGCCGGCGGTGCCCTATCGCGAGACGATCCGCAAATCGGCGCAACAGCGCGGCCGTCACAAGAAACAGTCCGGCGGACATGGCCAGTTCGGTGACGTGGTGATCGAGATCAAGCCGCTGCCGCGCGGCTCCGGCTTCCAGTTCACCGACACCATCACCGGCGGCGTCGTGCCCAAGACCTACATCCAGTCGGTCGAGACCGGGGTCCGCGACTATCTGAAATCCGGGCCGCTGGGCTTTCCGGTCGTGGATGTCGCAGTCAACCTGTCGGACGGCTCCTACCATGCGGTCGATTCCTCCGACATGGCCTTCCAGATGGCGGCCAGGCTGGCAATGAAGGAAGGCATGGCCGCGTGCTTGCCGGTGCTCCTGGAGCCTGTGATGAAGGTCGAGATCGTCACACCCTCCGACGCCACCTCGAAGATCATCGCTCTCATCCCGCAACGGCGCGGCCAGATACTCGGCTACGACGCGCGGCCTGGCTGGCCAGGATGGGATGTCGTCGAGGCAACCATGCCGCAAGCCGAGATCGGCGACCTGATCATCGAGTTGCGCTCGGCGACCGCGGGCGTTGCCAGCTACCGTGCCGTCTTCGACCACATGGCCGAACTCACCGGCCGTCTGGCCGACGAGGCGATGAACACCAACGGCAAGGCTGCCTGATGGCGTAGCGTTCCTCTCGAACCTGATTCGAGGGGACAAAAGAAAACGACGTCCGGCGGGGACCGGACGTCGTTTTGTTCGCGGACCGTTTCCTTGGGAGGTAAAACGGCAGGTCCGCCGCATTTGGTGCCGCCGAGTTCGGCGGAAAAACGGTTCGGACGCGGTAGCCGCCTGAGCCCGGGCCGTACGAGTGATGCCCCCATCTCCCGTCCGAACCACACCGCGTCCTATGATCCACATAGCAGGTCGCGGGCGCCCGGGCTATGTTACCAGAGGTTACATGTCACCGTTACGTGGCAATTGTGATGGAATTTTTTGCCGGCCCAGCAGAGCACAGGCAACAAAAAAGCCGGATCAATGAAGATCCGGCTGAGTTTGATTGGAGTGCCTGTTAAGGCTAACCTCCAGAGGGGAACACTCGAGGGCGCTAATGGGAGGAGAACGCGCCCAGGAGATGATCTATATATGTGCTCATCATGCCCAAGAAACAAGCATCTATTTTGCAACACACGCATGCAAAAAGACGCAGGCTGTGGTCTAACCCATTCCAGAAGCCAATAGGACCAGCAGAATCGTCGAAATGGGCCGCCGAATCGGGCAATTGCAACTACAGAATTGCCGATCTCGGCTGGCTTTCGGCTCAAAATGCCAAAACCGGGCAATGATGTGGAAGCAGGCAGCAGGCGTGCATTTCTAAGGCAATCGGGAGGAAGCAGCCAATGCGGACGTTTTCGGCGATCGCCGGCAGTGCGGCCTTCTTCATCGCGGCGCCCTGCGTGGTTGCCGGGCTGGTGCCCTGGCTGTTGACCGATCGCTGGGGCTTGCCGTGGTCTGGTCTGCCGGGCTTTGTTCCTGCCGGCGGGCTTCTGATCGCCGTCGCGATCGCAGCACTGCTGCATGCCTTCGGTCGATTCGCGCTTGAGGGCCTCGGCACGCCCGCTCCGGTCGCGCCAACCGAGAGGCTGGTGATCGGCGGCATCTACCGTCATGTCCGCAACCCGATGTATGTCGCCGTGCTGTCGATCATCCTCGGCCAGGCATTGCTGTTCTCGAGCTGGACGCTGGCCGCTTATGCGGTCATCGGCGCGATCGCCATGGGCTCTTTCGTGCGGTTCTACGAGGAGCCGACTTTGGCTCACCGGTACGGCGCCGAATACGACGCCTACCGCCGCAACGTGCCCGGCTGGCTGCCTCGACTGTCGCCCTGGCGGGGGTAGGTGAAACCGGCAGCGCCGTCTCAGGGCATGTTGAGGCTCAGGTCGGGCCAGGCAATCGACATGTCCTTAGAATGACCAGCTTCTCGCCTTGGCGATGATAAAGTCCCGGAACACGTGCAGCTTGGCCTGGTTCTTCATCGCGTCCGGATAAGCAAAATAGGTGTCGAAAGACGGCACCTCGGTCTCCGGCAGCAGCTGCACGAGGTCGGAGTCCTTGCTGATCACATAGTCGGGCAGCATGGCGATACCGGCACCGCCCTGCACCGCCCGCTTGATCGACAATATGTCGTTGATCTGCAGCGTCGGCACCCTTTGCCCGCCTTCGAAATCACCGACCGTTTCCAGCCAGTTCAGCTCCGACAGATGCGACGGCACCGGCACGCCGAAGGTGACGATGCGATGGGCCTTCAGCTCGGCGACGGAAGACGGCCTGCCATGCTTGGCGACATAGGATGGGGCCGCGTAGAGGTGGAAATGCACGGTGAACAGGCGGCGCTGGATCAGGTCCGGCTGCTGCGGCTGGCGCAGCCGAATGGCGCAATCGGCCTGGCGCATGGTGAGATCGAGCTCCTCGTTGGCGAGGATTAACTGCAGGCTGATTTCAGGATAGAGTTCGATGAATTCCTGCACCCGCTCGGTCAGCCAGCCGGCGCCCAGCCCCACCGTCGTCGTCACCCGCAGCACGCCCGACGGGCGATCCTTGGTCTCGGTCAGCCGGGACTTGATGGTCTCCAGCTTCATCAGCACGTCATGCGCCGTGCGAAACAGCATCTCACCCTGCTCGGTCAACACCAGCCCGCGGGCGTGGCGGTTGAACAGCGGCACGCCGACATCATGCTCGAGCGCGCTGACCTGCCGCGAGATCGCCGATTGTGACAGATGCAATGTCTCGGCCGCATGGGTAAACGACCCCGCCTCCGCCGCAGCGTGAAACACGCGTAGCTTGTCCCAGTCCAACGCCATGATTCCCCTCGTTCTGTTTTGGCGTCTGAATGAAAAATCAGGCTTTTACACGGCGTTTCTAAGCCGCTCTCTGAACTCTCTACTCGGCCGCTTCGCGATGCACTTCGATGCCGGCCAGATACTTCTCCGCCTCGAGTGCGGCCATGCAGCCAAGCCCCGCTGCCGTCACCGCCTGGCGGTAGATATCGTCGGTCACATCGCCGGCCGCGAACACGCCCGGCACATCGGTGCGGGTCGAATCCGGCGCCGTCCACAGATAGCCGTTCGGCTTCTGCTTGAGCTTGCCGGCGAACAGTTCAACCGCCGGCGCATGGCCGATGGCCACGAACACACCGTCGATCTTGAGGTGCGACACCTCGCCGGTCCCCGCATGCTTGAGCTTCAGCCCTTCGACCGAGGGCGGCAGCGGCGTCTTGCCGGGCCGACCGGTGATCTCGTCGACGATCGTGTCCCAGATGACGCGGACATTGTCCTTTTTCAGAAGCCGCTCGCGCAGGATACGTTCGGCGCGAAAATCGCTGCGCCTGTGGATCACCGTCACGCTCTCGGCGAGATTG
>NZ_RZRR01000158.1:7651-8114 GCF_003998555.1 Mesorhizobium sp. M7A.F.Ca.CA.002.09.1.1
GACAGATAGAGCGCCTCTTCCACCGCCGAATTGCCGCCGCCGATCACCGCGACATCCTTGCCCCGGTAGAAGAAGCCGTCGCAGGTGGCGCAGGCCGAGACTCCAAAACCCATAAAGTCCTGCTCGGTCGGGATGCCCAGCCATTTCGCTTGCGCGCCGGTCGCGATGATCAGCGCGTCGGCGGTGTAGGTGGTGCCGGAATCGCCCTTGGCACGGAACGGTCGCACGTTGAGGTCGACCTCGGTGATGATGTCGTTGATGATGTCGGTGCCGACATGCTCGGCCTGTTTCAGCATCTGCTCCATCAGCCACGGACCCTGGATCGGGTCGGCGAAGCCGGGATAGTTCTCGACATCGGTGGTGATCATCAACTGCCCGCCCTGCTGCAGGCCGGCGACCAGCATCGGCTTCAGCATGGCGCGGGCGGCGTAGACCGCCGCCGTATAGCCGGCCGGGCCGGAAC
>NZ_RZRR01001591.1:0-475 GCF_003998555.1 Mesorhizobium sp. M7A.F.Ca.CA.002.09.1.1
ACTTCGAGCCACCCCGGTGGACTGATCACGCTGATCGACGAAAGCTACAACGCCAATCCGGCATCGATGGCTGCTGCGATGGCGTTGCTCAACGCGACGCCGGTGACGGGCGAGGGCCGCCGCATCGCCGTGCTCGGCGACATGCTCGAACTCGGCGACCATTCGACCAAGCTGCATGCGGCCCTTGCCGATCTCATCGTCGGCACGGGCACGCAGACCGTTTTTCTTGGCGGCCCGGAAATGCGGGCGCTGGCCGAAGCGCTGCCGGCTGACATCAAGACGGAATACCGCGCCGGTGTCGAGGAGCTGAAGCCGGTGCTGCTTGCCGCGCTCAAGCCGGGTGACGTGGTGATGATCAAATCGTCGAAGGGCATCGGTTTTGCAAAACTGGTCGATGCGCTGCTGGGCAAATTCCCGGCTGAATCGACAACCAGAAAACAGACCTAGGTCGGGGGACGAAAGCGCATGTTCACAC
>NZ_RZRR01001592.1:0-474 GCF_003998555.1 Mesorhizobium sp. M7A.F.Ca.CA.002.09.1.1
ACCTTGTAGTCCGGACCGTATTTGTGAAGCAGGTCGAAGGTCGGAATCACCTCGGCATGCCTGCGGCGATTGTCCTTCCACACGCCCTCATAGAGGCAGTTGTGGAAATAGAAATATTCGAGCTGGCGGAATTCGGCGCGGGCGGCCGAGAACAGCTCCTCGACGCTTTTGATGTGGTCGTCCATCGAGCCGCCGACATCGAAGAACATCAACAGCTTCACCGCGTTGCGCCGCTCTGGCCGCGTCTGCACGTCGAGATAGCCGTGTTCGGCCGTGGCGTGGATGGTTCCGGGCAGGTCGAACTCTTCCTCGGCGCCCTCGCGCACCCAGCGACGCAGGCGTTTCAGCGCGATCTTGATGTTGCGGGTGCCGAGTTCGACGGCATCGTCGAAATTCCTGAACTCGCGCTTGTCCCAGACCTTCACCGCGCGGCGGTTGCGGCTTTCATGCTGGCCGATGCGCACGCCTTCGGGA
>NZ_RZRR01001593.1:0-472 GCF_003998555.1 Mesorhizobium sp. M7A.F.Ca.CA.002.09.1.1
CCTTCGAGACCACCGGCCTCGTCAGCTCCTATGGCACGCGCAGCTTTTGCCCGACATGCGGCGGCCGCGTCGCCTGGGTCGACGACAACGAGGCCGAGGTGGCAATCGGCAGCCTCGACATCGCGCCGACCGATCTCGTGCCCGAATATGAATTGTGGACCTCCAGGCGCGAGACCTGGCTGCACGCTTTGCCCGGCGCCGAACAGTTCGAGCATGACCGCCCAGCGGCGTACAACGCCGAAGCGCCGACGCCGAGATCGCTGTCGGACATCGACGCAGAGATTTGATCTCCGGGCAAGGGAACCCTGCCCTGCCGCCGACGTTACCGGACGCCTCTCACGCATGTCGCCCGGCGACTTGCGGCAATCATGGAGACGACCGTTGAACGACAAGATGTTTCCCCGCCCCATCAGGCTGAAATTCGCGCCTGAGCGCGAGCGCATCGTCCGCAGCGCCTGGGAAGGCCTGGAAT
>NZ_RZRR01001594.1:0-472 GCF_003998555.1 Mesorhizobium sp. M7A.F.Ca.CA.002.09.1.1
GTACTGGCTCAGCGACCTGCAGGGAAAAGTCGTCGACGAATGCCTTCAACTGCATGGCGGCTATGGCTACATGAATGAATACCCGATCGCCCGCATGTTCCGCGACGCCCGCGTCCAGCGCATCTACGGCGGCACCAACGAGATCATGAAATTGCTGATCGGACGCTCTCTCTGAAGGCGACATCAGGCAAACCCAAGGAGCAAGCAAATGGCTGAAGCTTATGTCTATGACGCCGTGCGCACACCGCGTGGCAAGGGCAAGAAAGACGGATCGCTGCACGAGGTGCCGGCGGTGCGGCTTGCCGCCAAGACGCTCGAGGCGCTGCGCGACCGCAATGGGCTGGACACTGCAAACGTCGACGACATCATCTTCGGCTGCGTCGATCCGGTCGGCGAGGCGGGGTCGGGCATTCCGCGCGCCGCCGCCCTCGAGGCCGGCTACGACACCAAGGCGCCCCGGATGCAGAACTCA
>NZ_RZRR01001595.1:0-472 GCF_003998555.1 Mesorhizobium sp. M7A.F.Ca.CA.002.09.1.1
TTGATAGCCGTTGAAAGTGACGACCATGTCGCCCGGCCGGTCGGCCAGCCAGGCAAAGCCCAGCCCGAGCGCGAAAACGACGATGAGGAAGGCGAGCAGGCGGATCATTGTGTTGCCCTCATGCCTTCATCGCGCCCGAGATCAGCGCATCGACCTGGGTCTCGACCTCGATGCGCGCCTTCAGCTTACCGGCAAAGTCGGCGCCCGCGGCCTTGGCGGCCTCGGGCAGCGTTTCATACTCGCTGAGTGCCTTGGCGTAGTCGCCCTGGTTGACCGCCGCCTCCATGCGCGCGACGGTTTCCGGTGCGCCGGCGCCTTCGACGGCGCCGATCGGCCTGACCTTGACCAGCGATTGCGCGCTCGACAGAAGGCTCTGAACGAAGCCGGCATTCTCATCGACAGGCGTCGCCGCCGTGACCATGGCATTGGCGGCGGCATCAGCCTGCGATGCGATCTCGGCGCGGGTTGGAAC
>NZ_RZRR01001596.1:0-472 GCF_003998555.1 Mesorhizobium sp. M7A.F.Ca.CA.002.09.1.1
GTTGATAGTGCTCGCCGAGGAAGAGGGTTCCGGCAAACAGGCCGACGGCCGCCGCCACATAACCGATCTGGCTGAGATAGACCGGACCGCCGACCGCCTGCAGCCGGAAGAAGAACGCGAACATCGCCGATGCCGACGCAACCTGCGCGACGACGACCAGCGGCACGCCGCCGAGTGGGACGAAAGCTTCGCCGCCGAACAGGAGGAGAATGCCGGCAAGCAGCATCGCCGCCGACGCCAGATGGCTGCCGACGGCAAGCTCGATCGGGCCGGTACCGTCCGGCCAGTCGACCGTGCGATAGATGTTGCCGGCGGCAAGGCTGACCGGGATGAGCAACCCCATCGCCACCCAGAACAAATCGGCCGGCTGGCCGGCCTCGCCGCGCGTCACCGCGACCATGACGGCGCCGACGAAGCCGACGGCGATGCCGGCAATGCCCAGCATGTTGGGGCGCCGGACACGCAGCAGGAT
>NZ_RZRR01001597.1:0-470 GCF_003998555.1 Mesorhizobium sp. M7A.F.Ca.CA.002.09.1.1
GAGTAGTCTCCGGCAAGACCAGAGAAATCAAATGGCCCTGATCAGCCTCAAATCCCTCGGCGTCACCATGAGTGCGCCGCTGTTTGCCAATCTCGACCTCACCATCGGCACCGGCGACCGGCTCGGCATTGTCGCCGCCAATGGCCGCGGCAAGTCGACTTTGCTGAAATGCCTGACCGGCGGGATGGAGCCGACCTCCGGTGACATCACCCGCACGCGCGGCCTGCGCGTCGGTCATGTCGAACAGTCGGTTGCCCCGGTCCTTCGCACCCGTACGTTCCGGCAGGTGGTGGCGGATGCCTTGCCGTCCGAGCAGGCCGAAAGCGAGATGTGGCGTGTCGACGTGGTTCTGGATTCACTCGACGTGCCCGAGCCGATGCGCGAGCGGCCAATGCAGGCGCTGAGTGGCGGCTGGCAGAGGCTTGCGCTAATCGCACGCGGCCGGGGCACCGATCCGGACGTGCTGTTGC
>NZ_RZRR01001598.1:0-470 GCF_003998555.1 Mesorhizobium sp. M7A.F.Ca.CA.002.09.1.1
CTGTGAGGCTGAGGCGCCTTGTGGTGCGATTGATGAGCCGGACGCCGAGGTCGTCTTCCAGTTCCTTGATGGTGCGGCTGACGGCCGTCGTCGACATGTTGAGATCGCGCGCCGCCGCCGACAGGCTGCCCAGCAGGCAGACCCGATCGAACACCCGCATCGCCGTCAGAAGATTCATCTTGCCTTCCCCTCGCCGTCGCGGCCCCGCCGCCATCCGCTGCGTCTTGTAGAAAACAGCGCCCAGCAACGACGCGGCAAGGGCATTCCACCGAATTTGGGCGTAAAATCAACAATGGGAGAACCGATATGACATCCAGACCTCTTCATCCGGCGATCGGCACATTTGCGAAAGGCGCGAAGAGCGGCGCGCTTGGCCGCCGCGAGTTCCTGGCGTTGGCCAGCGCCTTCGGCGCCAGCACGGCGATTGCCTATGGGCTCATCGGTCAACCGGTTCCGGCGCGGGCCGAGGA
>NZ_RZRR01001599.1:0-469 GCF_003998555.1 Mesorhizobium sp. M7A.F.Ca.CA.002.09.1.1
GGCGATACGACTTCGATGATCTCGGACACCTGCGCGACATCGAGGAGCGCAGCCACGCGCGGCGCGACATTCTTGCCCGACGAGGTCGCCGGCGCGATGATGGTGTCGTAGGCGCCCGCCAGCGACACAATGAGCGCTGCCGTCGGTTCGGCCAGGCGCTCGGCAAGCTCGTCGGCCTCGGCCAACAGCACCTTGCTCACGCCCTTCAGCTTGGCGGCAGCGTCGGCTGCCGGCTTGGCGCCCTTGCCGGCAACCAGCACATGCACGTCCGAGCCGATCTGCAGCGCGGCCGACAGCGCCTTGGCGGTCTGGTCGGAAAGGGTTGCGTTGTCGTGTTCTGCAATCAGAAGAATAGCCATTGATGATATTCCTGACTTTCGTCTTCGCGGCTCCCTGAAATCCGGTCAGGCCGAGTCGAAAACGGTTGGTTTCGAGAACCGGAGCGGAGCGTACTTCTGTACGTGAGCAC
>NZ_RZRR01001600.1:0-466 GCF_003998555.1 Mesorhizobium sp. M7A.F.Ca.CA.002.09.1.1
CTCATCCACATGCTTGCCGAGCGCTTCCGCTGCACCAAGGCGGTTGGCGTGCTGAAGGCGACTCATGGCTTGCCGCCGGCCGACCCGGCACGCGAGCAGCAGCAGATCGCCCGGCTTCGCCAACTGGCGAAGGATGCCCATCTCGACCCGGATTTCGCGGAAAAGTTCCTCAACTTCGTCGTCCGCGAAGTGATCCGCCACCACGAACAGATCGCCGCTTCCAACGGCGTGACGAAAACCAACTGAAACCCAATCAACGAACTTAGTTTTTAGGAGAAAAGAAATGCCCTTGAAGATCCGACTGGCCCGTGCGGGCTCGAAGAAGCGTCCTTACTACCACGTCGTCATTGCCGACGCCCGTTCGCCGCGTGACGGCCGGTTCATCGAGTCCATCGGCTCGTGGAACCCGCTGCTGCCCAAGGACGGCGAACGCGTCAAGGTCGACGCCGACCGCGTCAAGCATTGG
>NZ_RZRR01000159.1:0-8097 GCF_003998555.1 Mesorhizobium sp. M7A.F.Ca.CA.002.09.1.1
CCCGGATCCTGTGCGCCGCGCCCAGATCCAGATGAAGACGCCTCTGCCCAAACGCTTCTACAAGGCCGCCTCTGTGGCACCTATCGACAATGGCTTTGCCGTGCATCTCGACGGCAAGCCGGTGCGGACGCCGGGCAAGGCGCTGCTGGTGCTGCCGACCGAGGCAGCAGCCGCGCTCGTCGCCGACGAGTTCGCCGCCCAAAGCGAGACCATCGATCCGGTGAAGATGCCGGTGATGCGCCTCGTCAACACGGCCATCGATGGCGTCGCCAGCGACCCGCAGGCGGTGCTGGAGGATATCCTGCGCTTTGCCTCATCCGATCTCACCTGCTATCGCGCCGACGCGCCGCAAGGGCTGGTGGAGCGGCAGAACCAGCATTGGGATCCGGTGATCGACTGGGCGAGGACGCTCGGAGCCCGCTTCAATCTGGCCGAGGGCATCATCCATGTCGAGCAGCCGCGCGAGACCATCGCCGTGCTGGGCAGCCATCTTGCCCAGCGCGCCGAGCCGCTGCGGCTCGCCGCCATCCATGTGATGACGTCGCTGACCGGTTCGGCGCTGCTGGCGCTGGCTGTCGATTTCGGCGAGATCGACGCTGAGGCTGCCTGGGCCGCTGCTCATGTCGACGAGGACTGGCAGATCGAGCATTGGGGGCAGGATGCGGAGGCCGTTGCCCGCCGCGCGGCTCGCAAGCGCGACATGATGGCTGCCGCCGGCCTGCTGCAAGCGCTCAAGGGCTAGGGGTTTCCCAACTCGCCCGGTTTCATCCCGCAGCGCACCTAATACCAAAGTCATAATCCCAAAGACGCGCTGCCTTTGGCGGGCGCTTTCTGTCATTTTTCCCGAATGGCTGTCGTTGAGTCCGTGCTCGGAGGAGAACGCGGACAGTGTCGCGCAGCATTGAGAACGGGTCTCACGGGAGGATAACGCAATGGCAATAGCATCGACCGCCGGCGGAACAAGCCGCGGCATGACGCGGGAAGAGAAGAAAGTCATCTTCGCTTCCTCGCTCGGCACCGTTTTCGAATGGTATGATTTCTATCTTTATGGCTCGCTGGCGGTGTTCATCGGTTCGACCTTTTTCAGCCCAGCCATTCCGGAAGCGACCCGCAACATTTTCGCGCTGTTGGCTTTCGCCGCAGGCTTCCTTGCGCGCCCGTTCGGCGCACTGCTGTTCGGCCGCATCGGTGACCTTGTCGGCCGTAAATATACTTTTCTTGTCACCATGACGATCATGGGCCTATCGACCTTCCTGGTCGGCTTGCTGCCCGGCTATGCCACTTTGGGCATCGCCGCTCCCGTGATCCTGATCATCCTGCGCATGCTGCAGGGCCTGGCTCTGGGTGGCGAATATGGCGGCGCGGCCACTTACGTCGCCGAACATGCGCCGGACAACCGGCGCGGCTACTACACCTCGTGGATCCAGACCACCGCGACGCTCGGCCTGTTCCTGTCGCTGGTTGTGATCCTGATCGTACAGGCTTCATTGAGCAAGGAAAACTATGCTGCCTGGGGCTGGCGTATTCCGTTCATCGTGTCTTTTCTGCTGCTCGGCATCTCGATCTGGATTCGGCTTTCGCTTTCCGAATCCCCGACCTTCCAGCGCATGAAGGATGAGGGAAAGGGCTCCAAGGCGCCGCTGACGGAAGCCTTCGGCCAATGGAAGAACGCCAAGATTGCACTGCTGGCGCTGCTCGGCCTCACAGCCGGTCAGGCCGTGGTCTGGTACAATGGCCAGTTCTACGCGCTGTTCTTCTTGACCAACGTGCTCAAGGTCGACGCGCAGTCGGTCAACATCATGATCGCGGTCGCCCTGGCGGTCGGTTCGATCTTCTTCGTCGTCTTCGGCTGGCTCTCCGACAAGATCGGCCGCAAGCCGATCATCATGGCGGGCCTTGCGCTGGCGATTGTCTGCACCTTCCCGCTGTTCAAGGCACTGACATGGGCTGCCAATCCGGCACTCGCCACGGCGCAGCAGAACACCAGGGCGACGGTGACCGCGGCGCCGGGCGACTGCAAATTCCAGTTCAATCCGGTTGGCACGGCGAAGTTCACGACATCCTGCGATATCGCGACTTCGTTCCTGACCAAGAACTCGGTTCCCTATGACGTGGTGTCGACGGCTGCCGCCGGCACACCCGCATCTGTCAAAATCGGCAATGAGACGGTCGAGTCCTATGACGCCATCGCCGCCGGTGATCAGGCCAAGGCCAAGGAAGCGGCCTTCATCAAGGCCGTCAATATGTCGCTGCAGGACGGCGGCTATCCGCTGAAGCGCGCGGCAGCCAAGGTTGCGGACCAGAAGCTCGATGCGTTTGTTGCCGCCAACCCGGAACTGAAGCTGGACGCCGCTGCCATCCGTGCCGGTGAAAAGGCGACGGTGCCGATCGACCAGGCGGTCAAGGACAAGCTGCTGACCACCGATGAGGCAGCGGGCGCACCCGAAGTCACCGTCTACAACATTCCAGGCGGCGGCGCGTTCGCCATGTTCGCCGATCCTGCAGCAGTGAACTGGCCAATGACGATCGGCATCCTGTTCATCCTGGTGCTGTTCGTGACCATGGTCTACGGGCCGATCGCGGCGATCCTGGTCGAGATGTTCCCGACCCGCATTCGCTACACCGGCATGTCGCTGCCCTATCACATCGGCAATGGCTGGTTCGGTGGACTGCTGCCGGCAACCGTGTTCGCGCTCAGCGCCTACAAAGGCGACATCTACTATGGCCTTTGGTACCCGGTGGTGATCGCGGCTATAACGCTGGTCATCGGCATGATCTTCGTCAAGGATACGCTCGGCACCGACCTGCACGCCAAGGAGTAGGCAGCCCCAGCGTTCAAAAGAAAGCCCGGCGCGAACGATCGCGCCGGGCTTTTTCTTTTCAGGCCAATTCGTTGGCGAGGGCTGCTGCCCTTTGTGTCAGCTCTTGCGGCCCCGGGCCTCTTCCTCGATGGCTGCCTCATGGTACCAGCCGTCGCCGAAATCCGCGCGGGCACCACGCAGCGAGGCAAGCTCTGCCGCAAACTTAGCCTTTCCGCTCAAATTTGAGGCAGAGAGGCGTGCTGCCGCCGGGAACATCAAAATTTTGGCCGACGGTCGTGTGGAAATGACTTCCATTGCCGGGTTCCTTTCTTCCGCCGAACCTTTTCGATTCAACTTGGCCCGAAGATAAGGTCTGCAATCAAGTTAGGCAATATGCCTATGAAAAGATCAGCATTTGCACACTATTTGTGCAAATAAGGACCGTGATGGATCCGGGCGCATTGCTTAGGCGGCTCACCGACTTCCGGTGGATGCCGCGTCAATTTTGTCGCACCCTCCGGACCAAGAATGGCACACGAATTGCATTTTAAGTGTGCGGCAGGCCAGCTGCTGACGGCAGACGCATGTCGACGCCGTTCAGTGTTCGGTGATCAAGCAACGAGAGGCTAGAATGACGAAATACAAGCTCGAGTATATCTGGCTCGATGGATATACCCCGGTCCCCAACCTTCGCGGCAAGACGCAGATCAAGGAATTCGCCGAATTCCCTGAACTCGAGCAGCTGCCGCTGTGGGGCTTCGATGGTTCCTCGACCCAGCAGGCCGAAGGGCACAGCTCCGATTGCGTGCTGAAGCCGGTTGCGGTCTATCCGGATCCCGCCCGCACCAACGGCGTGCTGGTCATGTGCGAAGTCATGATGCCCGATGGTGTCACGCCGCATGCCTCAAACAAGCGCGCCACCATCCTCGATGACGAGGGCGCCTGGTTCGGCTTCGAGCAGGAATATTTCTTCTACAAGGACGGTCGCCCGCTCGGCTTCCCCGAGAGCGGCTATCCCGCACCCCAGGGCCCGTACTACACCGGCGTCGGCTATTCCAATGTCGGCTCCGTCGCGCGTCAGATCGTCGAGGAGCATCTCGACCTCTGCCTCGCCGCCGGCATCAACCACGAAGGCATCAACGCCGAAGTGGCCAAAGGCCAATGGGAATTCCAGATTTTCGGCAAGGGCTCCAAGAAGGCCGCCGACCAGATGTGGATGGCCCGCTACCTCCTGCAGCGCCTGACCGAGAAATACGGCATCGACATCGAATACCACTGCAAGCCGCTCGGAGACACCGACTGGAACGGCTCTGGCATGCACGCCAACTTCTCGACCGCCTATATGCGCGAAGTCGGCGGCAAAGCCTATTTCGAAGCGCTGATGGCGGCCTTCGACAAGAACCTGATGGATCACATCGCCGTCTACGGCCCGGACAACGACAAGCGTTTGACCGGCAAGCACGAGACCGCGCCGTGGAACCGGTTCAGCTATGGCATTGCCGACCGTGGCGCCTCGATCCGCGTGCCGCATTCCTTCATCAAGAGCGACTATAAGGGTTATCTGGAAGACCGCCGTCCGAACTCGCAGGGCGACCCCTACCAGATCGCCTCGCAAATCCTGAAGACGATCGCCTCGGTTCCGGCAAGCGCTCAGGTTTCAGCCGCCGCGTAAGTGTTTCGGACTGTATGACAAGAGGACCCCGGCGTTTCGCGCCGGGGTTCTTTTTTGGCCGTTACCCGGCGGACTGCATTCCCGGTAAAACATACCCAGAAAAAGTCAGGCAGTTCCGGCGGTCGCTAATCGCCCGTGAGTTCCGGCCGCAGCCGTGCGGGTCTGCGGCGATCACTCGCCAGAAAGCCCGGAAAACCGCCTTTTTCCAGCCCTTGTCCGGGGCGATGGATCTTCCATAAGCATCTGTTCATACAACGGAATCGGTCATTCGCCACCCGGCTGGCGGCGTTGACAGATCACGCTACGGCATGCGTATTCGCTGGCCTTGGGGTTACGTCACGCAATGCTGTTCGGACGGGCGGGGTTTTCTTGAACGGCGGCATTGGCGTGGGCGCCGGACGAGCGGTCACTGTAGCCTGAGACAGTGCTCCGCTCGCTCCTGGCTCCGACGTTGGCGGCCGAACCGCCTCCCTTGATCATTTACTGAACACCGCCGAGTTGTGATTGAAGCGACGCGCTCAAAAGCCGGCCGCTCCGATGGACCGTAGGTCCAAGAATCCGGGCATCCTATGATCGTCGAAGACGAAAGGCGGATACGGCTGTCCATGCGCGGCTGCCGTGCAGGCGAGGCATGCCGGTCGGCTGGCAATCCTATTGGAGCGCAGCAAAAAGCCCTTGAAAGAGGGACGTCTTTCAAGGGCTTGAGCATTATAGCTAATCTTGGACCGAGATTGAATCTCAGACGGAGTAGTACATGTCGTACTCGACCGGATGCGGGGTCATTTCGAAGCGCATCACTTCGGCCATCTTCAGCTCGATATAGCTGTCGATCTGGTCGTCGTCGAAGACGCCGCCGGCTTTCAGGAAGCCGCGGTCCTTGTCGAGGCTCTGCAGGGCTTCACGCAGCGAGCCGCAGACGGTCGGGATCTTCTTCAGCTCCTTCGGCGGCAGGTCGTAGAGATCCTTGTCCATCGGCTGGCCGGGATGGATCTTGTTCTTTATGCCGTCGAGGCCGGCCATCAGCAGCGCTGAGAAGGCGAGGTAGGGGTTCGCGCCCGGATCGGGGAAGCGGACCTCGACGCGCTTGGCCTTCGGCGACGAGCCGAACGGGATACGGCAGGAAGCCGAGCGGTTGCGCGCCGAATAGGCGAGCAGAACCGGCGCTTCGTAACCCGGCACCAGGCGCTTGTAGGAATTGGTCAGCGGGTTGGTGAAGGCGTTGATCGCCTTGGCATGCTTGATGACGCCGCCGATGAAGAACAGGCAGCTTTCCGACAGACCGGCGTATTCATTGCCGGCGAAGGTCGGCTTGCCGTTCTTCCAGATCGACATGTGGACGTGCATGCCCGAGCCGTTGTCGCCGAAGATCGGCTTCGGCATGAAGGTTGCCGTCTTGCCGTAGGCGTTGGCGACCTGGTGGACGACATACTTGTAGATCAGCATCTTGTCGGCGTTGCGCACCAGCGCGTCGAACTTGATGCCGAGTTCGTGCTGAGCCGCCGCCACCTCATGGTGATGCTTTTCGACGCGCACGCCCATCTCGGCGAGCACGGTCAGCATTTCCGAGCGCATGTCCTGCGCGCTGTCGATCGGCGGCACCGGGAAGTAGCCGCCCTTGATGCGCGGACGGTGGCCGAGATTGCCGGTCTCATAATCGGTGTCGTCGTTCGACGGCAATTCCGTGGAGTCGAGCTTGAATCCGGTGTTGTAGGGATCCGCCTTGTACTTCACATCGTCGAACACGAAGAATTCGGCTTCCGGGCCGACAAAGATGGTGTCGCCGATGCCTTCGGCCTTCATGTAGGCCTCGGCCTTCTTGGCCGTACCGCGCGGATCGCGGTTGTAGGATTCACCCGAAACCGGATCGAGGATGTCGCACAGGATGACCATGGTCGACTGCGCGAAAAACGGGTCCATGTGGACCGTTTCCGGATCGGGCATCAGCACCATGTCGGACTCGTTGATGGCCTTCCAGCCGGCAATCGACGAGCCGTCGAACATCACGCCATCGGCGAACATGTCTTCCTCGACCTCGATGACATCCATCGTCACGTGCTGCAGCTTGCCCTTCGGGTCCGTGAAGCGCAGGTCGACGAATTTCACGTCGTTGTCCTTGATCTGCTTCATGATGTCTTTGGCTGTCGTCATGTCATGTATCCCTGTGTGATGACTTTTTTTGATGATGACGTTTTTCGGGAGGATGGCGCGGTCGGTCAGACCGCGTCCATGCCCGTTTCGCCGGTGCGTATACGCACGACTTCCTCGATATTGGAAACGAAGATCTTGCCGTCGCCGATACGACCGGTCTGGGCCGCCTTGCGGATGGCCTCGATCGCACCTTCGACCGCGTCGTCGCCAAGCACGACCTCGATCTTCACCTTGGGCAGGAAGTCGACGACATATTCGGCGCCGCGGTAGAGTTCGGTGTGGCCCTTCTGACGACCGAAGCCTTTTGCTTCGGTGACGGTGATGCCTTGCAGTCCGGCCTCCTGAAGCGCTTCCTTCACTTCGTCGAGCTTGAATGGCTTGATGATCGCTTCGATCTTTTTCATGTAAAAAGTGGCCTCCACTGCCAAAAAAACGGGTTGTGACCCCCCGCTTGCGCCTCCATCAAGCACGAACTGTGCCAATTCAGCGGATTCTAAGCGGTCTCATAAGATTTCAAAGCCGCGCCGCACCGGGATGCAAATTCGCGTCATTCGCTGCACCGGAAGCGGCATGGACTGCCAGAGCCTACACAGCGCCAGCACCCACGTCCGCACAAAAATCGGGCATATTGCCTATCCCCCAGGCAATTTTCTGCCCGCGATGCTTTCGTGCCAACGTTATGGCTGCAGATCTCGGCAACTCCCCCTTGTTTGCTTAGGATCGAAATCGGACAATGCTTGATCGCATGCGGATCGGCAATCCATGAGCAACGAACTTCTTTCCCCGGCCGAAATGAGCGAGGCCGATCGGCTGACGATTGCCGCCGGCCCAGCCGACGGCATCGGCCTGATGCGGCGCGCTGGTGGAGCGGTCGCGGCCGAGGTTCTCAAGCGCTACCCCTCGGCAAAGCACATCCATGTGCTGTGCGGGCCCGGCAACAATGGCGGCGATGGCTATGTCGTTGCCCGCATCCTGGCCGGCAGCGGCGTCGGCACATCGGTCTGGGCATCCGGCGCGCCGAGGCCGAAAAGCGATGCGGCGCTCGCCGCCGCGGAATGCCCGATCAAGCCCCGGCCGCTGTCTGACTTTGACGCCAAGCCTGGCTCGATCGTGATCGACGCGCTCTATGGGGCGGGGCTGTCGAAGCCGCTGTCCGGCGACGCCGCGAAAGCCATCGATACAGTGACAGCCCTGAGCCTGCCCGTGGTCGCGGTCGACCTGCCGTCCGGCGTCTCTGGAAGGAGCGGTGACATATTGGGCAGGGCGTTTCGTGCCGAGGTCACCATCACCTTCGCGCGGAAAAAGCCTGGCCACCTGCTGCTGCCGGGGCGCGGGCAATGCGGTGAGATCGTGCTCGCCGATATCGGCATCGGCGACGGCATTATCGCCCAGCTCGCCGTCTCGACCTTCGAGAATGTGCCGGACCTGTGGTTGCAGGAATTTCCGGTGCCGACGGTGGATGCGCACAAATACAAG
>NZ_RZRR01000015.1:0-18505 GCF_003998555.1 Mesorhizobium sp. M7A.F.Ca.CA.002.09.1.1
TCCATATCCATCAACTCGGTCGGGATCGCGGCTTCCGAGCTACGATATAGGCGAGACACTTAAGTATTGCCGCCTGTTGCGCCGCTTTTCGTCCTGCCTGTTCCACTGGTGCTGTTCGACAGGGTCGGCGCGCGGCGTTGTTTCAGCATCCGGATAGGCCGTGTCGTCGACCGTGCGGCCCCGTCGTCCCCCCGAGGCCACCTCGCTCCGGGCTTGCTCATTCGGATTGCAAGCTGCTGACATCAGTCAACGCCTGCAACGGCGCTACGCCACCGGAAATCGGGGTGCGCTTGAGTTCAGGCCCGCGTCAGTAAATCTGGCATCGCGGATAATCCAATAATCTCCCGGCGTCCGGGGCTGGTCATCGGCCTGACGAAAAGAACGGCGTCCAGGAACGATTTCGGCCGGCTGTCGTTGCCTAACATTAGGTATCCCTTATGGACTTTGCGAAATGCCGCTGTGTCAGAATCTATGCCCTCTTGAAATGACGTTCAAATGTCCTCGCTGCGGATTGGCTTTGCTGAAACCCGGGCGCTGGTTCCAGGTTGCGTCCAAATATCGCTGCGAGGGCTGTCACAGCGAAATCCGGATTACGTATCCCGACAAGATTGCACTTTTCCAGAAGTATGCGGATTCGCAGGGCGAGGTCCATCTCCCCCAAAGCATAGCTCAGTCCTGACCAGTCGTTCAGCGGCTAGGCCACGGTCCTGCCAGGAGGGCAGGCGATCTGAAGGCTGACTTCCGGCGGTAGGGTTGCCTGTAGCATGGAACGAAATCCGTTCCCTGCGGTTGGAGTTGTCCAGCTACACGCGATTGAACCGGCCTTGCCCCACAGTCAGGAGCAGTGATGCAAACATACCTGGTGGAACAAATGGAGGGGGATGACGTGGTCGCGGCGAGTAACGTCAATGCGTCCAGCCCGTTCACGGCGGCGACTATGTCAACGGGACGCCAGGTTACCCTGCGGACTTGGGAAAACAATTGGGTTCGTGTAACGGATGAGCTTGGAGGGGAAGTGTTCGCATACTGCTTCGTTTCAAGTACTGGCAAAGCGGATAGCAGCGCGCAGCCCGACACCTCTGTAAGGTAAGGTAGTCCCGCAGCCCGGGCGGGCGCAGGCTGGCCTCTTCATCTTCGAATAATTCAAGCGATTAAGACCGTCTCACGCATCATCCGAATGATTGATGAAAAGATCATGCCGCGGAGCGATAAGCGGCAACAATCCTAGCGTGGGGCCCTTATGTCTCTGGCGCATTTAGAATCTTCGAGGGCGATTCAAACGGTGCAGGCTGACTACCAAGCGGTGGTCCCTTGCCGATGGCTAAAAGCTCCCGATCATGCTCTTGACCATGGCGGGCCTGTTCTACGTCTGCATCAACGGATGGGAACTGGCTTCGCCGACGTTCCTGTCTTTGATCACCTGAGGGAGATCGCCGGGCGTTATTCCGAAAAATTAGCCGCCAGCGACGGCACCAATCGACTGACCTATTCCGAGCTTTTTCGGGCGGTCGAGGCATTGGCCGGCTGGATTGAAGCCGTCGTTCCCGACGGAAATGCGGTTGGAATACTTCAGGCCAACTCGGTCTGGTACACCGTTGCGATGCTGGCCAGCATGGCATCCGGTCGGCCGTCAGTGCCGCTTAACGTGCGAGATCCGGACTCGCGCATCAACGAAATCGTCGCCGACGCGAGGCTCTCCGCCATAATTGGCGACAAAGGCCTCCACGGCCTTGATCTGCCCCAGCACGTTGCCTGGATCGATATGGCGCAATCATTGCAGGCAACGCCCCATCCAGCCGCACACCGTGTGGTTTCTGTCGATGCACCGGCAATCGTGCTTTATACCTCCGGCAGCACGGGCCGCCCCAAGGGGATTGTCAACAGCCAGCGGAACTTGCTGTGCCGAGTGCAGCAATATGTCGATGCGTGCCACATCAATGCACAGGATGTATTCCTGCCTCTGACCGGCCCGGCAACCATCGCCGGCTGTCGGGAAATTCTTGCCGCTCTGCTCACGGGTGCCACGTTGCAGCTTGTGGAGGTTGAAGCCGTCGGCCTGCGCGCGGTTCGCGGCCGCATGCAATCCGAAGGCGTGACGATCACCTATCTGGTGCCGGCATTGCTTCGCGCTCTCTTGGCGGATGAACCCGCGGACGCCTTTGGTTCGCTCAGAGTTGCCCGAATTGGAGGCGAGAAGGTATCTTCGGCCGACATCCGCCTCGTGCGCAAGGCTGTCCCGCCAAATTGCCTGGTGCAGATCGGCTATTCATCGACGGAAACGACGGGATCGCAGTGGTTCTTGCCGCACGATTGGCCGGAATTCGATTCTTCGGCTCCCGTCGGCTGGCTGCTTCCGGGAATCAGCTTCGCAGTGGTCGATGAAGAGGGTTACCCGGTTCAGCCCGGCAAGATCGGAGAACTGTTGATCAGAAGCCCGTATGTCGCGCTTGGACATTGGGAAAACGGGGCCGTTGTTCCGTTTGAAGTAGACCCCGACGACCAGACGCTTCGCATCTTTGCGACGGGCGATCTTGTGCAAATCGGGAGTGACGGCCTGCTGCGGATCATAGGCCGCAAAGGGCGCCAGATAAAGGTCAATGGGCGGCGCGTTGAGCCGGCCGAACTCGAACGGGTGCTGCGTGGCGCGCCGTCGGTGAAGGATGCCGTGGTTATCGTCACCCCGGCGAATGAACTGGTTGCATTCGCCGTACCGCACAGCGGAGCGGGAGCCAGTTTTTGCGACGAGCTGCGCCAACTTGCCAGGACAAAATTGCCGCCGGCGCTTTGCCCGTTGCGACTCCATGCAAGCGCCGAGATACCGCGACTGCCCAGCGGAAAGATCGATATGACAACGCTGGCTGCAATTGACCTTTCGGTTCGGGAAACCACGCCCCCACCGCAAATACCCCATGCGGGACATGAAGTTCCTGCTCATCAGATCGTACGGCGTGCCTGGACCAAGGTCCTCAAGACGCGGGTCGCCCTGGGCTGTTGGGATGAAGCGGGGGGAGATTCGCTGAAGCTGCTGCACTGCGTCATGGAAATCGAAAGCGCGATCGGGCAGGAGCTCGGATTGGAAGCCTTCACGGTTGGAATGAGCTTCGATGAGATGGTTGCAGCGGTCATTTCTGCTCAAGGAGGCGGCGAGCACGCGCCCGCTTGGAAACACGAGCCTCCGCTGCTTTTCCTTTTCCCCGGGTCGGTCGGCTATGGTCCGAGCCTTGCTTCGTTCGCATCGGCAATAAGCAAGGTCGCCAGGGTGTCTCCCATCAGATATCCGGCCCTGGGCATGATCCTGCAAGGTCAGAACACCGTCGCCGCAATGGTCGAAGCTGCAATCGATCATATCAACCGCGTACAGCCGACCGGCTGTGTTCGCCTGCTTGGTCACTCGCTCGGAGGAGCGGTTGCTTTTGAGGTTGCCGCGCGTCTGCTTGATCAAGGGCGAGCGGTAGCGTTCACGGGCATTCTGGATACCAGCCTGGTTGGCGAACGCAGCAAGCGTTGGGAGACGATTACCCGGACATTTCACCGGATCCGAACCAATCGTATATCGGCTAGTCGAGTGGCATGCCGCGCGCTTGCCAAGGTCGCGGTCAAAATGCACTGCGAATCCCGGCTTGCCAGCTTCCTCGATCGCTATGCCGAGGGTCAGTTCAACCCGACGAGCTTCAGAACCAAACTGGAACTGCAGGAAGTTCTGCGCGCGCGCGCCTTCTTCCAGTGGCTCACAGAACCCAGGCCGATACTGCCGATCACCGGCACCTTGTTCCGTTGCGCGCGGCCCGGAATGCCGCTTGCACTTGGGTGGGATCGGGCATTCGTCCATCTGGACGTCATTCCGATCGCCGGCACTCACATCGACATGGTCGTGGAGCCTCATCTGACCATCAATCGCCCGCTCATCGAAAACGCTGTGACTGAGACCTACTCTTCAATCGAGTCACAGAAACGGGAGGCAGTGTCATCGACCTGATCGGGGAATTCAGCAGCGGTGTGCTGGCGCTCGATGCCCGGCTGGAGATCGATCGCATCGTCGAGACCTTGCGCGAACAGGTTCTCGGCACACAACGGCGCCGCGGAGTGGTTGTCGGGCTCTCCGGAGGCATCGACAGTTCGGTCGTCGCAACGGTCTGCGCACGCGCGTTCGGCAGGGACAAGGTACTGGGCCTGTTCATGCCGGAGCGCGATTCATCCGGCGACTCGCTGAGGCTTGGCCGCAGCGTCGCCGGGCAGCTTGGCATCGACACAATCCTTGAAGATATCCAGCCGGCGCTCGAGGGCATCGGTGCCTACGCCCGACAGATGGAGGCCATCCGAACTGCCGTCCCTGGATATGGCGAAGGCTGGAAATGCAAGCTGGTCATGGCATCGGTGCTGGAGAGCAGCGGCCTTAATATCACGCGCCTCACCGTCGAGGATCCGGACGGAAAGATCGACACCGTGCGTCTTTCGCCGGCGGCTTACCTGCAGATCGTCGCTGCAACCAACTACAAGCAGCGGGTTCGCAAGATGACTGAATACTATCATGCGGACCGCCTCAACTATGCAGTGGCAGGCACGCCAAACCGGCTCGAATATGACCAAGGCTTCTTCGTCAAGCAGGGCGACGGCGTCGCCGACGTGATGCCGATCGTCCATCTCTACAAGACCCAGGTTTATCAGCTGGCGGAATATCTCGGGATTGACGAGGAGGTCCGAATGAGGCCGCCGACCACGGACACGTTTTCCATGGCGCAAACCCAGGAGGAGTTCTACTTCGCCTTGCCCTATCAGCTGATGGATTTGTGCCTCTACGGCATGAATCACGGAATTTCGGCCGGCGTGGTTGCCGCCGCCGCCGGCCTGACGGCCGAGCAGGTCGAGAAGGTCTATAAGGATATCGTCAGCAAACGCCGCGCCGCCCGCTACCTTCACGCACGGCCGCAGCTGTCCGCTGCGATGGACAGGGATTGACCCATGTGCGGTATCGCCGGAATTGTGGCGCTGAACGCGGCTGCGGAGCCTCCTTCACGAGCCGCGCTTCTACGAATGGCAGCCGCGCTCTCCCATCGAGGCCCGGACGAGAGCGGCGTTTACCGCGACAGGCGGGCGGGGCTGGCGCATACCCGTCTGTCGGTCATCGATCTCTCGACCGGACAGCAGCCCCTCGCCGACACCGGCGATACCACCTGGATCGTGTTCAACGGCGAGATCTTCAACTACATCGAGCTGCGTGAACAACTCACGGCGCTGGGGCATCGTTTCCGCACCCGCAGCGATACCGAGGTCATCGTGCACGCCTACCGCGCCTGGGGCGTGGCCGCGTTCGAGAGGCTAAACGGGCAGTGGGCACTCGCCATCTGGGATTCGCTGACAGGCCGCCTCGTCCTGTCGCGCGACCGGTTCGGCATCTGCCCGCTGCATTTGTGCGAACATGCTGGCCGCCTTCACTTCGCCAGCGAAGTGAAGGCCATTTTCGCAGCCGACCCGGCGATACCGCGGGCCTTCGATCCGGCGGGGATAGACCAGACTTTCACGCTGTGGACGGTCGTACCGCCGCAAGGCGTATTTCAGGGAGTGAAGGAACTTACCCCCGGCCATGTACGCATCTACGACAATGGCAGCGTTCGTGAGCACGCTTTCTGGAAACCTTGCTATCCCGAGATCGCGGACCAGGCCCATGGCACCTTCACCGGCTCACTGGACGATGCGGTGGACGAAGTGCGTAGCGCCTTGCAGGCCGCGACGGCGCTTAGAATGGTCAAGGCGGATGTGCCGGTTGGCTGCTACCTTTCCGGCGGGCTCGACAGCTCACTTGTCGCCATGCTCGGTAGGCGCTTCGCCGGCGCGCCATTCCAGACCTTCTCGTTGCGTTTTGCTGACGCCGAATATGATGAAACCCGTTACCAGCGGCTGGTTGCAAGTGCGAGCGGCGGCGAGCACCACGAGGTGATGGTTTCGCGCGGTGATATTGCCGAGGTTTTCCCAGATGTGATCCGTCACGCCGAGTGTCCGATTCTCAGGACCGCGCCGGCGCCGTTGTTCCTTCTCTCGAGGCTGGTGCGCGAACATGGCATCAAGGTCGTCCTGACCGGCGAGGGCGCCGACGAGATGTTTGCCGGCTACGACCTGTTCCGTGAAGGCAAGGTCCGCCGTTTCTGGGGGCGGCAGCCCGCATCCGCCCGACGCGCGCGACTGCTGGAACGGCTCTACCCCTATCTGAGCCGGTCGCCCGTCAAGCAGCAGGCGATGGCGCGCCAGTTCTTCGGACACGGTATCCATGCATTTGGCGCGCCCGGCTTCGCGCATGACACCCGCTGGCGCACCACCAGCGCCATCAAACGGCTGTTCTCGGCCGACATGCATGCCGAAGCGGCGCGTCACGACGTGGTGGCGGACCTGCTTGGCCACCTGCCCGAAGAGTTTCCACGATGGGGTCCTCTCGCGCAGGACCAGTATCTTGAGATCAGGACGCTGATGTCGGGCTACCTGCTCTCCTCGCAGGGTGACAGGATGCTGATGGCCCATTCTGTCGAGGGGCGCTTCCCGTTCCTGGACGACAGGCTCGTGGCGTTGGCGAATTCGCTCCCGCCCGACTACAAGCTGCGCATTCTGGATGAGAAACACGTGCTGAAGCGTGTGGCGAAATCGATCGTGCCCGCGGAAGTCGTGGCCCGCAAGAAGCAACCCTACCGGGCGCCCAACGCACTTTGCTTCACGGGCGATGGCGCACCCGCCTATGTCCGCGAAGCACTCTCCGAGACTGCCCTGCGCGCGGCGAATGTCTTTGATCCGAACTCGGTCGCGCGCCTGCTGGACAAATGCGCTGCCAAGACCGGCGATGGGGATCTGTCCAACTCGGACAACATGGCGTTGGTCGGCGTGCTGTCGACGCAGCTCCTCCATCAGCAGTTTGTCGCTAGCCGCCCATCGAGCGCGCATGCGGTCGACCTCAGGATAGACGTCGATCACCTGCACAGGGAAGAGGTGCTGGTATGATGCATGGCGCCGTACCTCTGCTGGACGATTACCTCAGCCATTCGGCCGAACGGCTCGGCGACAAGATAGCGCTGGTGTGCGGCGAGCACCGGCTCACCTATGACGAGCTTGAGACACGCTCCAGCGCGGTCGCCCGTCATCTCGTCACGTCCGGGGTCGCCCCCGGTGACCGCGTTATGATCTTCGCCGACAACACCGTCGAGACCGTGGTCAGCTTCTGGGCGGTTCTCAAGGCGAGCGCCGTTGTGTGCGTCGTCAATCCGCTCACCAAGAGCGACAAGCTGGGGTATTTGCTCAACGATTGCCTTCCGGCAGCATTGATCACCGACAAACATTTGCAGCCGGTCTTTGCTGAGCCGGCGCGTAACTGTCCGTCGCTGCGGCGGCTCATCGTCTCCGGTCAGGTGGACGACGCCGAGCTCCGGGGATTGCCGCATGCCGTGCGCTGGGATGAGGCGGCTGCCGGCCACGGCAAAGCGCCGCCCCGCCGCCGCATCGATATCGATCTCGCAGCCATCATCTACACGTCGGGCTCGACCGGCGAACCCAAAGGCGTGATGCTGACACACAGGAACATGATGACAGCCTGCACGTCTATCGCCTCGTACCTTGAGCTTGGCGAAGACGACGTGATCCTCAATGTCTTGCCCCTGGCCTTCGACTACGGCCTCTATCAGATGATAATGGCATTCCGTACCGGGGCGCGGTTGGTCCTCGAGCGCTCGTTTGCCTTCCACGCACAGATACTTGCGATCATCGAAAGGGAGAGAGTTACAGGCTTTCCCGGCGTGCCGACCATCTTTGCCGCGCTGTCGGATCTCAGGACGCTGAAGGCAAATGATTTTGCAAGCATAAGGTATGTCACGAATACGGCGGCAGCCCTGCCGCTTAAGCACATTCGCCTGCTCCAGGAACTGTTTGCCGCCGCCCGCATCTATTCGATGTACGGCCTGACCGAATGCAAACGCTGCACCTATCTTCCGCCGGACGATCTTGCCCGAAAACCGTTGAGCGTGGGGATCGCCATCCCGAACACCGAAATGTGGATTGTCGATGAGGATGACCGAAGGGTTGGTCCCAATGTCGTCGGCCAGTTGGTCATCCGCGGGGCAACGGTCATGAAGGGCTACTGGGGTAAGCCGGAGGCTACCGCGAAGAAGCTCAAGCCAGGTCCTTTGCCCGGCGAGCAGGTTCTGTACACCGGCGACTACTGCCGAATGGACGAGGAAGGCTACCTCTATTTTGTCGGCCGCAGCGATGAGATCATAAAATCGCGGGGAGAAAAGGTGGCGCCTAGGGAAGTCGAAAACGTGCTGATGGAAATCCCGGGAGTACGGGAAGCCGCGGTTGTCGGAGTACCTGATGACCTGCTGGGGCAAGCAGTGAAAGCGTTTGTCGTCATGGAGCAAGGAACGATCATGGGCGAAAAGCAGCTGCGGATGGAATGTCAGAAGCGATTGGAAAACTTCATGATTCCGAAGTCCATCCAAATTGTGTCCAGTCTGCCGATGACGGACACGGGCAAGCTCAAGAAAATGGCGCTGTCATAAAGCAATTTACGGAAATTATTTGGATCGGAGGCCAATTCAATGCTGAGCACGAACAACAGAATTGACACCTACAGCGATCAAATCCGCGCCTTTCTGGCGTCAAACTTCTACGTAGCCGACCCGCGTGCGCTGGAAGTTGAAACGTCGTTGCTCGATCAGGGCATCATAGACTCGACTGGAGTGCTTGAAGTTATCGGATTCGTCGAGGAGACATTCGGCATCACTGTCGAGGACAGTGAACTTCTGCCGGAGAATTTCGATTCCATCCAGGGAATTGCACGTTACGTGGTCAGCAAGGAAAACTGATCGCCGGGCTACGGCTTGAGGGCGTCGTCCCAACCGGGCGCGCAAACCCATGGCGCGGCTCACGCTGGCGCTTTGGCCCGTGCACAAACCACCCTGGCTTCACCGGCTTTGTTCGCAACCGTGCGAATGCTCTCATAGGCTTTGGAACGCTCAACCAAACTCATGACCTGCCGGTCCTGGCCAAGCCCGACCTCGAAAAGCAGCATGCCACCTTGCCGCAGATAATGCTGCGCCTCCTTGATCACCCGCATATGAATGCTCAGGCCGTAAGGCCCGGCAGCGAACGCCTCACGGGGTTCAAGTTCCATCAGATGCGCGCGGTCGTTTTCGAGCCGCTTCTCCGAGATGTAAGGCGGGTTGCAGACGACCAGATCGATCGTACCTTCGAGCTCCAGACCCGAGAAGGAATTGAAGAGGTCGCCCTGTAGCACCGAAATACGTCCGGCCAGGCCAAGATGGGCAACGTTCCGGCAGGTGGTTTCGACGCAGCTGTCAGTAAGATCGCTCGCCCAGACGCGCGCGGTGGGGACCTTGTATCCAATGGCGCAGGCGAGATTGCCCGCCCCGCAGCACATGTCCACGACACGCGGTACCGGCCTGTTAAGTTCACGAAGCACATTGAGGGCGGTGCTGCCGAGCAGTTCCGTCTCCGGGCGAGGGACGAGCACGCCGGGCGCGACAACCAACTTCAGCCCCATGAAGTCGGTGCGGCCGGTGCTGTAGGCGCTGGCGACATCTATTTCACCAATCACGGCAAACCCGCTTTCTTGATTTCCCAATGTTGATTTCTCAGGCGCCCGGTCTTCATGCCATGGGCGAGCCATCAGCAACGTCGTTCCCGGCTCGGTTCACGTCCGCGCAACTACTGGATCGCCGCGCTCTGCAGTTCGCTGCTGAACCTCACCTCGATGGTGTCTCCAGGCGCAACCTCGGTGTCCTGGTCGACCGGTCGACCTCTTGACGCGTCGCCGGCCCCGCCGGTTATTGTGATCCGCGCCTGAAAGGTTTCGCCGGCGACGGGCAGTGGAAGCGCGGACGCCCCTGATGGCTGAAGCTTCTGGCTGGCTGCGTGGAGCCTTGCAGTGGTCTCGGCGAGGCGAAGGTCGGTGTCCCTCAATTCGTTCAGAAGGCCGATCCTTCTTTGATTTTCATTGCGTTCCTGCTGCCTGACGGAGTCTTCCTGCTGGCGCCGCGTTCTCATCAGTTCGACTGAGGTCTCGAGCGCCCGGCTCGACGACATCAGCACGGCACGCCTGACGTCGGCGAGCCTGCTGTTGGTCAGGTTGCCCGATTCGAACGATTTGGTGACCCGCGCAAGATCGTCCTCATCCTGTTTCACCGCGGCCGCTTCCGTCTGCTCGCGCTTGAGCAGAACCTCGACCTGAGCCTCGGCATCCTTGGCGGTCTTGTCGAGATAGCTTTGCTCCTGCTGAAAATTGTTCAGCGAAATCTTGAGGCCCTCCGCTTCCGCCTGCGCGACCGCCGATATCAATGCATTCGACAGGGGCGAGCCTTGCGGCGGTTGCATGTCAAATTCTGCCTGGTTCTGAAGTTCGGCGCGGATGCGCGCGCCATGAAAGTAGTCCCTGATGTAGTCCCCCCAGATCGACTCGTAGTCGCGTCGCAGATCAACGGGATCAGGTCCGCTTTGGCTTGCCCGAGACCGCAGGAGACTAAAACCGCCGGCGACGGCAATTGCCTGTCGGACAGTCATGAGTGGCCGGTAAGTCTGCTGCCCTGGTGTCAGCACATCGCCAGTCACATAGATCGGACGGTACTCCGCGATCACGGCCGTGACGTCGCTCGGCTTGATGACGATCATTTGCTCCCGTCCATCAGGTAGGCGCTGATGGACTATCTTGGTTGGCAGCACCGCCTCCATGCGCGTCTGCAATTCTGCCGGCGTCAGCCCGCCAACCGGGATCATCCCGAACTCGGGCAGCGCGATCGAGCCATCCATTTGCACGATCGCGCGTTGCGTTCGCTCCGCTATGGAGGCTATTCCTATCTCCACCGTATCGCCGGGCGACAGCTTATAGGCCACCGGCGCTTCAGCCGCGGCTGCGATATCCAGGGCCAGGCAACCGGCAAGGGCTGCAAAGAAAATTCGGCTAACGAAGGCCATCGATGGCAATCTCCCTTTAATTCAGGCCCGGCTGCTGCGGCCAATCGAGATGGGCGACGAATTCGTAGACCGGCCCACCAGGCACCCCCCAATTGCTCGACCAGATCACTTGCGACCCATCAGGGGAGGGTGAGGCATGTGTCTCGCTCCAATAGTCGAACGGAGCGTTTCGCGTCTGCACGATGCGTCGCACCTCCTGACGACCGTCGACACGCAGCGCGATCACTTCGCGCGTGTATGGCGCCCAGTCCGGGTGGCTCCGAACCTCATCGGGATTGCCCCCGTAACTTATAAACGCCCATTCGGGCCTGTCCAAAGCACGCAGCGACGTATGCTCGGCCTCACCGTACTTCGTGAGCGACGTGACCTTTCCATCGGACAACCGACGCTTGATCACCTGATATTTGTCCGGAGCGGATTTGCTGGTTCCGACGTAAATTTCGCTGCCATCCGCATCGAGAGTCAAATCGCCATGGCCGGGCCGATGATGATCCTTCCACGTTTGGCGCAGGGTCCCGTCGACTGCGAAAATGGCTCGCTGTTCGGTGCCGTCGACCAGATTTTGGAAACACAGGATGTTCTCTCCGAGCGGAGAAATGGTGCAGGAGCTGGTCGTTCCGGCAACCTGGGCGAGATCGATGTCCGGGTATTTCAGACGCCGGTCGATGTCGTATGCGAAGACGACAGCAGCTCCATCATTGCGGGTCGCGCGTACGGCAATGCGGTTGCCGTCACGACTAGGATTTCCCTTGGACGGGCCGAATTCGAGATCCCGATATTTCGTTGCGGCATACACTATGTCCTCACGATTGGTGCGGGGCGCCCAGGTCGATATCTTTTGACCATCGACACAGATCATCATCTCCGCGTTTCGAGGGCGCCATTCGCACTCACCCGACTTGTTGCGATGAAACAAAGGGAGGTAGGTTTTCCCGTCGAGGAAACACATGCCGTTGCAGCCGTTCATGAGGACGAGGAGGCTCTGATCCGCATTCCAGGCTTGCGCGCTCGAGTAGCGATGACTGCAATATATTTTGCCGCAGACAATTCCGCTGCCAAGCGCTCCGGGCTGAGTGATCCGAGTAAAGCGGATCCCTGTCGCCGGATCAGTTGCAGGTTTCAGATAAGCGGGCAGATCCATTGCCGGCTCCGTGCCTGCCGCACCGCTCGGCCGGTTTCCGGCTGTGTGCAGCGCCAGCAGAGCGGCCATCAACAGCAAAGCTGGTATGAGCCGCGGAAAGGTCATGTCATGTAGCTCATTTCGCGTCGGACGCGGCCTTCGCTGAGGCGCGAGCGCCACCACTCGATGGTCTTTTCCAGACCATCACGCAAGCTCGTATGTGCCCGCCATCCGACTTTACTTTCAAGGTTCGAGGAATCGGCGAGCAACGCGCGAACCTCGGAGTTTTGCGGCCGCATCCGGCTTTCATCTCGACGAACTGGTTTCCTGGTGCCACTCAACTCGAGCACCAACTCCAAAACGTCCGAGACACTGACGGCGCGCTGGCTGCCTGCATTGTAGGCATGGCCAAATTCAAGCTCGGCCGCCCCTGCCGCCACAAATGCCGCAGCAGTGTCCTCCACAAAGGTAAGGTCGCGGATAGGGCTGGTGTCGCCGACCATGATCGCCGGACAGTTCTCGTCCAGAGCCTGCCTTATGATGGTCGGCACGATGGCCCGCTCGCTCTGGCGCGGCCCGTATGTATTGAACGGTCGCAGGATGACCACCGGCACATCGAAGGACCTGGCATAGGACGCCGCCATCATGTCTGCGCCGATCTTGGATGCAGAGTAGGGGGACTGTCCCTGCAGTGGGTGGGATTCGTCGATCGGCATGGTCAGAGCGGTGCCATAAACCTCGCTCGTGGACGTATGCACAATGCGTTCGGTTTCCCAGTGGCGTGCCGCTTCGAGGACATTCACGGTGCCCAGCACATTGGTTTCCACATAGGATTGGGCAGCCGCGTAGGAGTAGGGAATCGCAATCAGCGCAGCCAGATGAAACACCGCCGCCTGGCCGCGCACGATCCGGTTGATGAACGCGCTGTCACGAACATCCCCACGAATGCATTGCAGCTGGCTTCGAACGTGGTCGGGTAAATCGTCCAGCCAGCCATGGCTGTCGAACGAGTTGTAGAGGGCCAGTGCCGTGACATCGGCGCCTTCGTGCACCAGCGCTTCCGTGAGGTGGGATCCGATAAATCCATCCGCACCCGTGACCAGGACCTTCCTGCCGTGATAGCTCACGACTGCGCACTCCTTTGATCGTGTGAGCTGACAAACTGGCGAACGAACAACGATCCATTCATGCCAAACTCTCCTCACTTTCCAACTCTATCCACTTGCCGCGGGAGGCAGGGACACGCCGAAAACCGCCCTGAAGCCTCGCATTATCCAGACGAGGTCCGATGCAATCGTGCGCCGCGGATAATAGGCGAGGTCGATCGTTGCCTTGGCCGGGAACAGGACCTCTCGATAAAACAGGAGCGGATCAAGGGATGGCGGGTAAAAACAGGCTTCGTGACGGAAGAGAACCTGGGTCGGGCCGAGCAGGCCGGGCTTCCACTGCAGGACGGCTTCATTGCCGCCGCGGAAACAATCGGCGAAGGCAAGGCTTTCCGGCCGCGGGCCGACAATTGCCATGTCTCCCGTAAAAACGTTCCACAGTTGCGGCAACTCATCAAGTTTCGTTGCCGCGAGAAAACGGCCTATCCGCGTCATGCGGCTGTCATCGTTCATGGTCAGCGCAAGGCCGAAAGGATCAGCTGTTGTCTTGAATTTGCGGAACTTGTACATGCGAAATGGTTTTGCGCCGGCACCCAGGCGCGTCTGTGCGAAAAGCACGGGCCAACCACCCTCGACAAAGAGTGCAACAGCAATCAGTAGCATCAGCGGAGCGAGTGCCATTCCCGCTGCTGCGGCGAGGATGATATCCATCGCGCGCCTGGCAATTCCATGGCTGGTGCCAGCTACGGCGGGCCGATGCATCGTCACGTCGAGTGCGTTCATGCCGCGGCTCCCGCGCGCCCGCTGCTTTCAATCGCGGTGGCCAACGCAACAACCACCGACTCGATCGCACTTGCCGTAATTTGCGGGTGTAGTGGAATCGTCAACTCCCGCTGCGCGAAATCCTCGGTCTTCGGCAGATGGATTTCAGTGAACATTTGGCGATAGAGCGTCATCTGGTGCACGGGCGTATAGTGGATTGTGGTCTGTATTCCCTTCGTTCGCAGATGGTCGATCACCGTTTGCCGGTCGACGTCATGTGGCAGGAGGACAGGCATGATGTGATAGGCCGAGGTCCGCGGTTTGCAGAACGGAACTGTCACAGCCGAGCAATAGTCTGCGATCAGACGTCGATAGAGGACGACCAATATGCGCCGGATTTCATTCCATTCCTGCAGGTTCTGAAGCTGGACCAAGCCAATAGCGGCGCGCAATTCATCCATGCGATAATTGAAACCGAGCATCGTCACATCGTATTGCGGCGTGCGGCTGTTCAGCCGCTGATGTGTGCCGCTGGTCATCCCATGTCCGCGAGCCTGGCGGATCGCTTCACGGAGCTGTGCATCCCGGGCGATTACGGCCCCACCTTCCGCGGTGGTCATGTTCTTGTTGCCGTAGAAGCTAAAGGCCGCGGCCGCACCATAAGTCCCCACCTCCTTAAGGCCGGGAGCATGCGCGGCATCCTCGACGATATGCAGTCCTCGCACACGGGCAAATCTCTGCCATTCTTCCCGGTCGGCGAGGTAGCCGGCAAAGTGGACGAGAATGACGGCCTTGGTGCGTCCGGTGCACTTGGCTTCCGCGTCGCTTAGGGACATCAGTGGCACTTCGGCCGACTCTATGTCGACGAATACCGGTGTTGCTCCTACGTAGAGCACTGCATTCGCGGTCGCCACGAAGGTCAGCGAGGGAACCAGAACTTCGTCTCCGGGACCGATCCCAAGTGCATGGAGAATGAGATGCAGGGCGGCGGTGCAAGAGCTGACGGCAACGCAATCGACCGCATCATGCACGGCCGCGAAGGCCTCTTCAAAGGCTCGTACCTGGTCCCCCATCGTCAGCCACCCACTGTCGACAACTTTGGCCAAGGCCGCCTTTTCCGGAAAGCCAAGAATAGGAGCGCTGACCAAGAGCATTACGACCTCCTCATGTTGGCGTGGTCGAGCGTTCAGCCCTCAAGCGGCCGCTGCCGAGACCTCGATCGATGCGGACTGCTCTTCCCAGGCAATGGTTTGTGCGTTTTGAAAATCTTCAACGCGTCCGATATCCAGCCAAAGCCCGTCATGTTTGTAGACGTGCACATTCGTGCCGTTTTGCATCATCTGCAGCATGAGATCGTCGAATCCGAAGGCGATGCCGTCAGGTATAAAACGAAAAACGTCTGGATTCATGCAATATATTCCCATGCTTACCAGATGGGATAGCGTCGGTTTTTCACGAAATACTTGAACGGTATTGTCGACCTCGTCGATGACGCCGAAGTCCATCTTGATGACGCGGGATGCGGTGGCTATGGTGACTGGATCCGTGTGTGTGCGGTGTGATGCCACAAACCGGCTGAGACTGAGATCGGTAAGTACGTCCCCATTGAGAACAATGAACGGCTCGTCCAGTTCCTCCCTGATCAGGGAGAGCGGGCCAATGGTGCCGAGAGGTTCCAGTTCCTGGGTGTAGCGTATCCTTAGATTCCACTGGGATCCGTCCCCGCATACGGTGCGGATCAAGTGCCCCAGATAGCCGGTCGTGACGTAGACTTCCTGAATGCCGTTCCGCCGCAGCCACTTCAAAAGCAATTCAAGAACCGGTCGAGCACCGATCGGCATGAGAGGCTTGGGCAATATGGAAGTGAAAGGCCGAAGGCGTGTTCCCATTCCACCGCACTGAATGACCGCTTTCATCTCGTCCTCCTATTGATACGACTGTCGCGGTGTGATGGGTCCAACCCACCCGGCCGGAAGGTACGCCAGTGTTGGTTTTGCCTCTCCGGAGTGCAGCGATGGTAAGTGGCGCTTAAGAAGGCGTCGTCGTGCATTTGAATGGCACTTTCCCGGCCTTTTGATTCAATATTCCAGTTGGCAGGGCATGGGGGCGGCAGGGCGATCAGAGCTGGGAACTGTTCACATGTCCGGCGCCGGCAACGACCTGCTCGGAAGGGCATCGCTACCGTTCGTACGAAAAAAACACTTCAACATCTGGCCCTGAAATGTGTGCGATTGTAAGCTATATTAGAAGGTTGAAATGTGCCGATGGGCGGCGGCGAGCGTCGACATACGGGGGATCAGCGGGCGGCTGATCTGTGTTGGGTCACCGTACAGTCCATCCAAAGGGAGGTTTCGGCAGCTAGGGACACATGCGGGCTGCCAAAAGGTGGGTGGTTCATGTATCGTATTATCATCGCCGATGATCACGGCTTGTATCGTCGTGGGCTGCGACTGGCTTTGATGGCCGGCATTCCAGACTTGGAAATATTCGAAGCGGCGTGTTTTGATACCGTCATAAGCTTGCTTGAAGATCAGGCGCCTGTTGATCTCGCCATCATCGACCTGAACATGCCGGGACTGTCCGGTCAGGACGACCTTCGCGACGTCTTACCGGCTCATCCCGACACACGGTTTGCAATTGTCTCAGGGACCGATTCACGCGCCGAGATTCTAACTGCCCTCTCGATTGGACTTCATGGCTATATCGTAAAGTCCCAAACGGACGAGGAGGTGGTCCTGGCGGTGAACGAAATCCTGGCTGGCCGCATTTACGTTCCGGCACTTCTTTCACAAAGGTCCAAGGCGTCGGTGCGCCTTCCATCCGAGGCTCCCACGCAAATGCCCCACAGGACCATCAGCGTCAACAATCTGGGCAGGCTTACGTCCAGACAGAAGGAAGTCCTCAGGTTGATGGCTGAAGGTTACTCGAACAAAGAGATTGCCCGCTCTCTTGAAATTGCAGAAGCGACGACGAAGATTCATGCGGCTGCCGTCCTGCGCGAACTTGGGGCACGAAATCGAACGGAAGCCGCGGTTTTGCTGAAGACATGGGCCGCCAGGGACATCAACTAGCGCCGATTGCTTTTGGCGGCAGCCGGACCGAATATTTCAGTCCGTGATCCAGCATCTCAAGCTTGGAAGAGTGGCCCACGATAGGCTCACCGCCGGCTCCGATAATCAACGACCCAAAACCACGCCGAGCCGAGGTGGAGACCCGGCGCTCTCCCGATTCCGACCATTCAAACACTATGTCGGCGCCGGGCTCCTGGGCCACGAATTGCCACACGACCTCGATCCGTCCTGCCGGAGTGCCGAGAGCCCCATGCTTCACGGAATTGGTCGTAAGCTCGTGAACGATCATTGCGAAGCTCTCAGCCGAACCCTCAGCCATTTTTATTTCGGGTCCACTGATCGAAATGTCATGCGTCCCCATATAGGGCTGCAATTCCTGAACGATGAGGTCACGCAGGGAAGCCGACAGGCTGCCATCGCGTGAAAGAAGCAGATGCGTCGCCTGGAGTGCGCCGATCTTTTCGATCAGTGTCTGCTTATAGCTGGCGATATCATTGTCGGGGGCACCAACCATATTCACAAGCGCCGTGATCACCGGAAACAGATTGTTGAGCCTATGGCGCTGTTCAAGCATAGCCCGCTCTCGCTTCTTCGCCGCAGCCCGCAGCAGAATGGTTATGCGCCGATCGGTGAGATCCGCGGCGACTCCTATTCGCTGTGCACGACCGTCGCGCAATTCGTCCCGTCCCCGAAGAGCAATCCAGCGGATATGTCCGCCAGTTCGCCTGATGCGGATCTCAGCGTCATAGTCGGCGCCTGATGCAAGCTCTCCCGGGGCCATCAGATTAGGCAAGTCGGCCGGGTGAACGACCGCAGTCAATTCCTGCAATGGACGGCTCGGCGCGGGTGCCAGCCCCATCATTTCCCAGAACGCGGCTGAGCCCTTCACGGACCCGCTCTCGAAATCTATGCGCCATGTTCCCAACCGGCTTGACGATAGCGCCAGGTCCAACCATTCCTTCTGAGCCCGGAGTGCCTCGCGGGCGGTTCGCTCTCCCGATATGTCGTCCACCACTACAAAAATGCTTTGAGGGAGAGCATCGGCTGGCACGGCCAAAGACAGGGCCAATCTTGTCCACAAAATCGTGCCGTCTCTTCTCAGGAGACGGATCTCCGAGCCAAACGAAGTCGTGTCTTTCAGGCGAGTCAACGCTTCCGCCAAGGTGTGGTTGTCGTCGGGGTGGACGAGTGCGCTGAGCGGCAGACTTGAAAGCTCCTCCTCGACATACCCTGTCATCTCACCAAGACGCTTGTTGGACCGTTGCAACTCTCCGTTCTCATTCATGTTGGCAAAGCCAATGGCGGCACGTTCGAATGCCCAGCGATACCTGTTTTCGGTTGCTTCCAAGGCCGCGAGTCTAGCCTCCGCAACCTGCAAAAGGGTGCGGTAGTCCTGCCTCTGCCGGTGGAAAGTCAGGGCGATCATCCCCCCTGCAACCAGCAGCAGAATGGCTTGAACCCAAAGGCCGACATCGATTGGATGG
>NZ_RZRR01001601.1:0-464 GCF_003998555.1 Mesorhizobium sp. M7A.F.Ca.CA.002.09.1.1
CAGTGGTGCAGGCCGCGATCCTTGCGCGCGTCACGCGCTCGGCCGTGCTCGAAGTGCTGCGCGAAGATTTCGTCCGCACCGCCCGCGCAAAGGGCCTCGGCAAGCGCGAGGTGCTGTGGAGTCACGTGCTGCGCAACGCCATGATCCCGGTGATGACCGTGATGGGGCTGCAGTTCGCCAATCTGCTCGCCGGCACCATCGTGATCGAGAACGTGTTCTATCTGCCGGGCCTCGGCCGCCTGATCTTCCAGTCGATCGCCAACCGCGACCTGATCGTGGTGCGCAATTGCGTGATGCTGCTCGCCGCGATGGTCGTGATCGTCAATTTCGTGGTCGATGTGCTCTATGCCTTCATCGATCCTCGCATCAAGGTGCACGACCTGTGAGCGCGCCCATCGCCATCGACGCACCCGTCGCAACGCGTCCGCTGCCGGCGCGGACGTTCTGGCGCCGCGCGCTGCGCC
>NZ_RZRR01001602.1:0-463 GCF_003998555.1 Mesorhizobium sp. M7A.F.Ca.CA.002.09.1.1
GTGTGAAAGCAAGGTCGGCCTTTGCCGCGCCGAGCCGGTCGAGATCGCGGGCGAGTTGGCGCGGGTACTTGTCGAGGTCTTCGCTCGGCGCGAACTGTGTCGGGTTGACGAAGATCGACACGACGCAGCGCTCGGCTTTTTCGAGTGCGATCCTGACCAGCGAGATGTGCCCGTCGTGCAAAGCGCCCATGGTCGGCACCATGGCGACACGAAGGCCGTCACGGCGCCAGTCATGGATTTGCGTGCGAAGTGCGGCAACGCTATCGACGACGACGGGTTGGCTCATGCGTCATCCCTGCTGTTTGTCGCCGAAAAGACATGGCCGGGGCCCGGGAATGTCCGGTTTCGCACTTCTGCTGCATAGCTCTTTGCGGCATGCGAGATCGCGTTGCGCAGGTCGGCGTATTCCTTGACGAATTTCGGCACGCGATCGACGGTCAGCCCGACCATGTCGTCGGTGACC
>NZ_RZRR01001603.1:0-461 GCF_003998555.1 Mesorhizobium sp. M7A.F.Ca.CA.002.09.1.1
GTCGGCGACCGACCGCCGCGCGCGCGTCGCCGAATTGCTCGAACTGGTGCGGCTCAATCCCGAGCATGGCAAGCGCTATCCGCACGAACTGTCCGGCGGCCAGCGCCAGCGCGTCGTCATTGCCCGCGCGCTGGCACTCAATCCGCAAGTGGTGATCCTCGACGAGCCGGTTTCGGCCCTCGACGTTTCGGTGCAGGCCGGCGTGCTCAATTTGCTCAAGGACATCCAGCAATCCTTCGGCACCTCCTATCTGTTCATCGCGCATGATCTGTCCGTCGTGCGCCACATCTCGCATCAGGTGGCGGTGATGTATCTCGGCAAGATCGTCGAGATCGCGCCGGCGGCCGAACTCTATTCGAGGGCGCTGCATCCCTACACCCAGGCGCTGCTGTCGGCGGTGCCGCTCGCCAATCCCGAGAAGGAGCGCAAGCGCGAGCGCATCGTGCTGAGCGGCGATGTGC
>NZ_RZRR01001604.1:0-457 GCF_003998555.1 Mesorhizobium sp. M7A.F.Ca.CA.002.09.1.1
CTGGTTGAGCATCTGGGTGTAGACGATCTTGCCCGGCGCGACATCCATGTCGTTGGCGCATAGTCTTTGCAGGAAAGCACAGGCGTCGCGGCCCTCGACACGGATCTTGCCGAACGAGGTCATGTCGAACAGGCCGACGCCATTCCTGACCGCAAGGTGTTCCTTGCGCTGATTGTCGAACCAGTTCTGGCGCTTCCAGGAATAGCGGTATTCGCGCTCCTGGCCCTCGCGGGCGAACCAGTTGGCGCGCTCCCAGCCGGCGACTTCGCCGAAGACAGCGCCGCGCGCCTTCAGATGCTCGTGCAGCGGCGAGCGCCTGACATTGCGCGACGTCGCCATCTGACGATAGGGGAAATGATCGGCATAGAGCAGACCAAGCGTTTCAGAGACGCGCTCCTTCAAATAGCGGCGGTTCTTCTTGGACAGCTGGGCGCGGGGGGTGTTTTCTTTCCCCCGG
>NZ_RZRR01001605.1:0-457 GCF_003998555.1 Mesorhizobium sp. M7A.F.Ca.CA.002.09.1.1
TGGTTCACTGAGAAAGTGTTCGAGGCGTAGAGATGCCAACAAAGCGGTAGCCGGTGAATTGGTGCGCCTGAACGGATGAAGTACGAACCTGCCGAGCTTCAGGTGGCCTGCCACCCGAAGCTCGAAGAGCGAAGGGTGGTGCGGACGACGGGAATCGAACCCGTACGATCAGAGATCGAGGGATTTTAAGTCCCTTGCGTCTACCAATTCCGCCACGTCCGCAGGCCAGCCCTTTTCAGACGCCAGACACAGGCCGTCAAGTCGTGTTGTTGAGCGTTCGCCGAACGTGCAAACAGACCGGGCGGCTTGATGATACTGGCGCGATCACGGAATTATCGGCGCGGCGGGTAGTGGTAGGAAGCCTGTGTGGTGGATTTGATCCGCCAAGGCCGGCGCCTCTCAGGCCCAACCCATTTCCCCCGCCCACTGGGAGCGTCGGCCACCCTTCCATGAAGAG
>NZ_RZRR01001606.1:0-457 GCF_003998555.1 Mesorhizobium sp. M7A.F.Ca.CA.002.09.1.1
AAACCATGATCAAGAGCGCGCATGAAGCGCGCGACCTCAATTGATTCGGCCTTGCCGCCTCACTTCGACCCCGTACCTGTCCGGGTGCGCTGGAGCGAAGCGAGAGCAGCAGGCTGGTCGCCGTTCCGGCATCGTCTCAAGGCAACCGTCGACCTTTCAAGCAAAGGGCCGCCATGCGCATACTGATGGTCACCGATGCCTGGCGCCCGCAGGTCAACGGCGTCGTCCACACGCTGGAGCGGCTCACCGAGACGCTGAAGTCCTTCGACGTCGCGGTGGATTTCCTGACGCCCAATATCTTTCGCACCCTGCCCTTGCCGACCTATCCCGACATCAGGCTGGCGCTGACCACGCCCGGCCATGTCGCGCGCCTGATCGACGCCGGCAAGGCCGACCACATCCACATCGTCACCGAAGGACCGCTGGGCATCATGGCGCGGCGCTATTGCCGCAATGC
>NZ_RZRR01001607.1:0-457 GCF_003998555.1 Mesorhizobium sp. M7A.F.Ca.CA.002.09.1.1
CCCCGCCGTGCCTTGGGCAAACGGACGGGGCCTTCTGGATCTCAAATCCAACTTTGCCGGGAGTGTACTGCCGGCGTTTGATTTCGGATGCACCGCGGCGTTCGGCCGACGATCCGACTAGCAGTCTCTGATTTTTAGGGGATATGGCAGGTCACGGTTTGCCGGGTGGCGCAGACGCTAAACCCTGGCACTTATGCCTGCCGCGGCTCCAGTGACAACTGGAACCCTAGGGGACGATCCGGTGGCGTCATAGCTCCGCTCCTCTGTCCGTTGCGATTGTTGTCAATTCGAAGCACAAATCGCAAATGCCTGCGGCGTCTCGCAGGCCGCCTTTGGGCGGCGAGGCCATCGAAAGACGGCCGGCTTCGTTGACTTCCGGAGACTGCGCTCCTGGGTTGCCCGCGTCAACCATCAACAGCCGGTTACCGAAAAACGTGATCGCCGGGAGGTTACGTAC
>NZ_RZRR01001608.1:0-457 GCF_003998555.1 Mesorhizobium sp. M7A.F.Ca.CA.002.09.1.1
GTCGTCGTCGCCGAGCCGGAACCCGCTGAATACGTCAAGATTTGCGACGTCTACGGCGCTGGCTACTTCTACATCCCCGGCACCGAGACCTGCCTGCGCGTCGGCGGCTATGTCCGTTATGACATCGGCGGTGGCGACCTCGGTTCGTTCGATGGTGCAAAAGCCGCGGATCACCAGGATGGTGATGACCACAATACCTGGCTGAAGAATACCCGCTTCACGCTGAAGACCTGGACAGGCCAGGAAACCGAACTCGGCACCTTGAAGACCTACACCGAGACCCGCTTCAACTTCGGCGACGACAACGCCTTCGAGGACGTCAACGCCGCCCACAACCGGGACGTCTCGCTGAACTTCGCCTGGATCCAGCTCGGTGGCCTGCGCGTCGGTAAGGACGAATCGGCCTTCGATACGTTCGTCGGCTACGCCGGCAACGTCATCCAGGATACGCTGGTTC
>NZ_RZRR01001609.1:0-455 GCF_003998555.1 Mesorhizobium sp. M7A.F.Ca.CA.002.09.1.1
CGGTTGGTCCATGGCAAAAATATGCGGTTGTGGCAAAAACATCACATAATTTCATTTCGCTCCCGGCTATTGTTGTTCCCGAGGGAATTACTTGGGTTGGGAGAAATACGTGAATAGATTCTTAGCAGTTCTCGCGGTTGCCGCCCTGTCGGCAAGCACCGCGTCAGCAGCAGACATGTTGGCCCCGGTTGCGGGGTCGGCCTATGACTGGAGCGGCCTCTATGTCGGCGGCCATCTCGGCGTTGCCAATGGTGACATCACGGCAACGGATATGACCGAGCCAAACGGTGGGTTCTTCACCGACCTCGTTCCGGCGGGAACAGAAGGATTTGACTTCAACAAAGCCGGCGTAGCCGGCGGTATCCATGCAGGCGCGCAATGGCAGTGGGGACAGTTCATTCTGGGCGGCGAAGCGACCTGGACGGCAACGGGCATCCGCAAGACCATCACCAGCC
>NZ_RZRR01001610.1:0-406 GCF_003998555.1 Mesorhizobium sp. M7A.F.Ca.CA.002.09.1.1
GCAGCCGCGGGCTCGGGGGAGAGGAGAGGGGGAGAAGAGAAAGAGGAGGGGGCGGCCGCGAGCAGCAGCGCGCAGCCCGGGGCGACATATTCGGAGATGTAGTCGTAATAGAGGATCGGCAGCACGTCGCGGTGCTGGTAGCGGTCGAAGATGATGAGGTCGAAATCCTTGATCTTCTCGACGAACAGTTCGCGGGTCGGGAAGGCGATAAGCGACAATTCGTTGATCGGCGTGCCGTCCTGCTTTTCCGGCGGCCGCAGGATGGTGAAATGGACAAGATCGACCGAGGCGTCGGATTTCAGCAGGTTGCGCCAGGTGCGCTCGCCGGCATGCGGCTCGCCGGAGACGAGCAGCACACGCAGGTTCTCGCGAATGCCGTCGATCAGTGCGATGGCGCGGTTGTTGG
>NZ_RZRR01000160.1:0-8078 GCF_003998555.1 Mesorhizobium sp. M7A.F.Ca.CA.002.09.1.1
TTTCCATGTAGAGACCACCATCGCCAAAGGCGGCGAGGGCTTCTGCTTCGGCCTGAGGAAAGGCTTGTTCGAACTCGGCAAGCGAGTTCGCGATGCGGATGCCCCGCCCGCCGCCGCCTGCCGCCGCCTTGATCATCACCGGAAAACCGGTTGCGGTCAGCACCTCGTGGCCAGCCTCGAGGCCCTCGACCCGGCCAGCCGAGCCTGGCACGACGGGGACACCTGCAGCGGCAGCGGCCGATCGCGCCGAGACCTTGTCTCCCATCATCCGGATCGCATCTCCCGACGGGCCGACGAAGACCAATGCAGCGCCTGTGACCGCGTCGGAAAACGCGGCATTCTCGGCAAGGAACCCATAGCCTGGATGAACACTGTCGCAACCGGTGTCGCGGGCAGCCTTCAGAATTGCTTCGACATTGAGATAGGACTTCTTTGCAGCTGGTGGGCCGATGTTGACCGCTTCGTCCGCAAGCTGGACGTGGAGCGACTCGGCGTCTGCGGCCGAATACACCGCCACGGTGGCGATCCCCAGATCTTGCGCGGCCCGGATGATCCTGACCGCTATCTCGCCCCGGTTGGCAACCAGAAGCTTTTTCAGCATCAGTCGAGATCCGCAATAGGTGCGCCGGCCATGATGGGATCCTCATTGTCGGCAATGAAGCGGATGTTCGTACCGGCCGTCTCGGCCCTCACTTCGTGGAACGACTTCATCACTTCGATGAGACCGATTACGTCTCCGGCGGACACCGCGTCGCCATCCGCCTTGTATGGCGGCTGGTCTGGCGAAGCGCTGCGATAAAAAGTGCCGGGAAGAGGTGAAAGAATCTGGGCCATAAAAAGCTCCGGAAAACTGCGGACAGACTAATCTGGAACCGCCCGCGCGGGCGGGTTCGGTCGAGTTCAGTGCCAGGGGGCGATTGCGGTGCGCACGGCCCGGGCTATTTCGATGGCGTTCGGCGTATCGGAATGCACGCAGATGGTTTCGCAGCGTACAGGGAAGAAACTGCCGTCCTCTGCCGTGCCCTCGCCCTCCCTGATGGCGCGTACGCACCGCTCGGCCATCTCTGCGGGGTCCTTGGCGTCATGAACGCGTGTCAAGATCAGCTTGCCGGAGGCATCGTAGTCGAGATCGGCATAGAACTCAGCGACAAATGGGATACCGCGCTCTTGATAGATCTTCTCATGCAGGGTGCCCGTCATGCCGAAGAGGGGTACGCCGAAAATCTCTGCCGCGTCGCACACGCCATGGGCTATTGCCTCCTGCTGCATGGCCATGAAGTAGAGGCTGCCATGCGGCTTGATGTGGTGGAGTTCCACACCCTCGGCCTTGAGGAAGCCGGCAAGCGCTCCCACCTGGTAAATGATGGTGTTTCTGACTTCTTCGCGGGTCATCCGCATCTCGCGCCGGCCGAAACCCTGAATGTCGGGCAAGCCTGGATGGGCGCCGATCTTTACGCCACTCGCCTTGGCGCTGCGGACGGCGGTGTGCATGTGATCCGGATCGGAAGCGTGAAAACCACAGGCGACATTGGCAACGTCGATGATGGGCATCATGCCCATATCATCGCCAACCTTGTAGAGGCCAAAGCTTTCGCCCATGTCGCAGTTTAGCGTCACCGCCATCACATTGTTACCCCTCGAAGCTGCCGTCTTTGCGGCGTTGCAGCATTTTTTGCGCATGCGAGGGCATTTGTGAAATAGTAGTTTATTGATTGTCATATCAAAAAAACAGATAATGGTTCTGGGCCAGGGCGCACCATGACCATCACCTTGAAACAGCTGGATTATTTTATCGCGACCGCCGAGAGCGGACAGGTCAGTCATGCCGCGGTGGAACTCAACATCTCGCAATCGGCGGTCACTGCGGCGATAAAGACGCTTGAGGCTGACCTGGGCGTACGGCTTTTGGAGCGTAACCACGCTGGCGTAAGACTGACGATGGAGGGCGCGCGGTTTCTTGAACATGCGCGTGTTATCACCGGGGCCGTCGCTGCCGCCGTCCGAAGCCCGTTGCGCGATAGGAAAGGCCTGGCGGGCAAGCTGCGGCTGGGCATGACCTACACGGTCGTCGGCTACTACATGTCGCGCCACTACGCGCGCTTTCGAAAGACCTATCCCGAGATCGAGGTCGAGGTGCTGGAACTGCCCCGAGACGCTCTCGAAAGCGGGTTGATGTGCGGGGACATCGACATGGCCGTGATGCTGGTGTCGAACCTGGAGCACACCAAGGAGTTGGCGCAGGAGGTCTTGATGCGGTCGAACCGCCGGCTCTGGCTTTCGGCTGATCATCACCTCCTCGCGCGGCAGGAGATCAGCCTCGCCGATGTGGCGGCGGAAGATTATGTCATGCTGACGGTTGACGAGGCACGCACGACGGCCGCCCGTTACTGGGATGCCGCGGGCCTTTCGCTCCGCGCCGTCCTTACCACCAGTTCGGTCGAGGCCGTGCGGTCGCTCGTGGCTGCCGGCATGGGGGTCACTGTCCTGTCCGACATGGTTTACCGCCCCTGGTCCTTGGAGGGGCAGCGCATCGAAGTGCGCGGGCTTGTCGAGCCCATCCCCACTATGGACGTTGGCCTTGCCTGGTCGCGTGACAGATCAATCGAACCGGCGGCTGCGGCCTTCCGGGCCTTTATGTCCGTAACCATGGGCGGCGGCGGCTAACCTCCTGCCGCCAGTCAGGCGCTATGGCTGGTTGAGCAGCGGAGCATGCCGCGCGCAGGAGCTGATGCCTCGCATCATCAAGGGGGATTTCACCTTTGTCGCAAATTACCTCGTCATCGTCGTCCCTCAGGTTGCTCCCGACAAACAGAAGGAATTCTTGGACAGTCTTATTGGTCCACCTCGGACCGGAACCGGAGAAGTTTCTCATCGGCGGGCGGTGACTTCACGGTTGCGGGCTACGATCTGCTCGTGGCGGAGGGGAGGCGTCGCCTCGATGAAGCCCTTGATCAGCGCGTCGCGAATTCCGGGTGCGCGCGCCTTTTCCGCCGTGGACAGCGCATCCTGAAGATCAGGCAACGTCAGTTCCGTGCAGTAGGCGGGCGTGCCCGGTTGCTCAGCGCATGGTGCGCGGATCTATTCCGTATTGAGCGGACATCCAGAGGGTCGCGCAGGGCGGTGCTGCCGACGGAGCAGTCCGCCTCGAAACTCGTATAGCTCGCGGCATCTACTGACGGCGCGCGCCAGGCGCCAGGCAGGTTGCGGTGCCCGTTGTCCGGATGCATGCCGGTATCATCTGCCTGATCATCGTGTCCTCGTTTCGCTCGCTAATGCCGACCTGTTAGAATAATCGACCGGGGGCTATATGGAGACTCTCTCCGATTCGGCTTTTAGATACGGAGAGTGTCTCCGGTATTCAAGGGTTCAAGGTCAGTAATGTCGCAATTTTCGGTCGCGTCAGCCCTGCGCAGGGACGCGCAGCATAATCGGGCGCACATTCTCGAGGTGGCGCGACAAGCGTTCGGCAACGACAGTGTTGACGTTTCGATGGATTCTATTGCGAAGCTGGCGGGCGTGGGAGCAGGGACGCTCTACCGCCATTTTCCAAACAAAGACGCCCTGCTGGCTGCGCTGTTAGTTCTTCATTATGAAGGCCTCGACCATCGTCGCGTTGAAATCGAAGCCGGGGAGAGCGATGCAGGCCGCGCACTCGAACTCTGGGTTGAAGCTCTCGGCGACTGGATGCTGGCTTATGAGGGCTTGCCTGAACCGTTACGGGCGGCTTGCCGAGTAGAATCCCCGCTGACGCCGACCTGCCATGCTGTCATCGCGACGACGGAGCGAATCCTGAAGGCTGCACAGGACGAAGGGCTTGCACGACGGACGATGACCGGGCGCGACATCTTTTTCGGGGCACTGGCGATCGCTTGGGCGAGCGGCGCAACGGCAGCGGGCGAAGACATCCGCAACGTGCTTCGCGACATTCTGAAGAACGGGTGGATGGAACCGAAAACAGCACCGGGCGGCCGACCTTAGTCTGCCTATCCGACTGTGCAGCCTCTCGAATTTAATCACGACCGCCGCTAGCGGGTGTGCATCAAACAAGTGCTCTCTGACAGGCGGCCGCTGGGCTTGGGAAGGAGCGGCGTGTGAGGGCGGCAATTGGTCGGCCGCCCGCAGCCGCTTGCACAACCGCGATAGCAAAACCTTGGCATGATGAGGAAGAATATTGGACGAGCGGGGGTTTTCTGTACCTCTTGACCAAGCGTGAGCACTCGTCTTGGCGCTATGCTATCATTTCTGATCCCGCTTCCTGAAAACGGGGGATCCCGCAGAGCCTGAGGCAAGTCACCACTTCGTCCAGGATGATATCCAGTGCCTTGGCCACGCCGGGCTCGCCAGCCACGGCGCCGAACAGGGCGGCCCGGCCGATCGCCGCGACGGTGGCGCCGCGTGCCTTGGCCTTGACGATGTCCGTGCCCGTGCGGATACCGGAATCGATGAGGATCGGGATTTGGGCGCCAAGTGCCTGACGGATAGCGGGCAGGGCATCGATGCTCGATACAGCACCGTCGAGCTGGCGGCCTCCATGGTTGGACACCCAGATGCCATCGGCACCAGCCGCCACCAGTCGCGACGCATCGCCCGGGTGCAGGACGCCCTTGACCAGCAGCCGGCCTTTCCACCAGTCGCGGATCTGGCGGAAATCGTCCCAGTCGAAACCTGCATGGAGGCTGCCGCCAACACGCGCGGCGATCGTCAGGCCGGCGCTGTTGTCACCGAGATAGCCGCGGACGTTCTCGAACTGGGGCAGACCGCCGCGCAGCAGGCGCAGCGACCAGCCAGGATGAAGCATGCCTTCCCAGAGATGCCGGGCCGAAGGCCGCAGTGGGATAGATATGCCGTTCCTAAGATCCTTTTCGCGCTTGCCACCGGCTTGCAGATCAACGGTCACCACCAGCGTCGAATAGCCAAATTCTTCCGCTCGCCTCACCAACTGGCGATTGAAGTCGAAATCCTTGAGCACATAAAGCTGGAACCACAGCGGCCCCTGTACGGCTCGCGCCATGCCTTCGATGCTGGCCGTGGCCATGGTGGAGAGCGTGTAGGGGATGCTGCGAGCGGTTGCCGCCCTCGCGATGGCAATGTCGGCTCCGGGCCTGACCAGCGCGCAGGAGCCCATCGGGCTGATCACCAGCGGTGTTGGCAAGGTCTCGGACCAGAGCGTCGTGGAAACGTTCGGATGCGAAACATCGGTAAGCACGCGCGGCAAAATTCTGATCTTTTCGAAATCGCTTCGATTGGCTTTGAGGGTGAGTTCTTGCCCCGCCCCGCCATCGATGAATTCGAAGACGGATTTCGGCAGACGACGACGGGCAAGCGTGCGAAAGTCCTCGACCGAAACCTGGCGATCGAGAGCGCCCATCTCAGGTCTGGACCCTGTGCCGGCCGGCGATGAAGAATATCCGGCGCATGAGCGTCTGGCCGACCTTGCCAGGTCCAACAAGATTTATCCTTGGCTTGGTCATATCAGTCGCGCCCGGCAGCGAGCCGGTCGCAGACCGAACGGGTTATCTCGCTGGTCGACGCCCTGCCTTTCAGATCGGCGCTCAGAAGCCCGTTGGCCAGGCAGTCCTCGGTCACGCGACGGATGCGCGCTGCGGCCTGGTTGAGTCTCTCGTCGCCATGCTTGTGGCCGAGCCAGTCGAGCATCGAGGCTGCCGACAGGATCGTCCCATACGGATTGGCGATACCCTGGCCGGCAATGTCGGGCGCCGAGCCGTGCGCGGCCTGGAAGAAGCCGTTGGCCGCGCCGATCTCGGCTGAAGGCGCCATGCCCATCCCGCCCACCGTCGCGGCGGCGAGGTCGGACAGGATGTCGCCGAACATGTTCTCGCTGACGATGACGTTGAAATGGCCCGGTTTCACCACGAGATGCATCGCCATGGCGTCGACCAGCGCGTGCTCGGTCGCGATATCGGGATAGTCCTTCGCCACTTCGTCGAAGACGGAGCGAAAGAAGGCATAGCTGCGCAGCACGTTGGCCTTGTCGCAGCAGGTCACCCGGCGCACGCCGTCACGGGGCGCGCCGCCCGACTGGCGCGCCAGTTCGAAGGCCTTGCGTGCGATGCGCTCGATGCCGGAGCGGGTCTGCACCAGCGTGTCGACCGCCACTTCGCCGCGCAACAGCGCGCCCGATCCCCGCGCGGCGTAAAGCCCTTCGCTGTTCTCGCGCAAGATGATGTAGTCGATACCGCCGGCCTTCACTCCGCTCAACGGGCTCGGCACGCCCTCGAAAAGCCTGACGGGGCGGATGTTGGCATAGAGATCGAGTTCGAAGCGCAGCCTCAGCGTGAAATCCAGGCCTGCTTCGGTCCCATCGGGATGGATGACGCCCGGCAAGCCGCCCGCACCATGCAGGATGGCGTCCGCCTCGCGGCAGGCCTGGAAGGTCGGCTCGGGAAAGCTCTGGCCGGTCTTCAGGAAATGCTCGGCTCCGGCCGGGTATTCGCTGAAGTGCAAGGGGCTGCCGGGACCGAGCGCTGCTTTCACCACTTGAACCGCTGCGGCGCAGACTTCCGGGCCGATGCCGTCGCCATGCACCACGGCGATTTCGTAGACAGGCTTCATCGCCAACTCCCAAATGGTCTAACGCTCAGATGCACTTGCCGCCATCGACGTTGAGGTCGACGCCGGTGATCATGCTGGCCTCGTCGGAGCACAGGAATGCCGCGGCGTTGCCCATGTCCGCCGGCGTAGACAGCCTGCCGATCGGAATGGTGGCGACGACGCGGGCGCGGTTCTCTTCGCCGGAGCCGATGAAAGTGGACAGAAGTGGCGTGTCGCCGGCAACCGGATTGATGGCGTTGACGCGGATGCCGAAGGGGGCGAGTTCCACGGCCATGGCCCGGGTGGCGGCAATCGCCCAGCCTTTGGAAGCATTGTACCACGTCAAATTCGGGCGCGGCGAGACGCCGCCGGTGGAGGCGACGTTGAGGATGGCGCCTGATTTGATGGATTTGAAATGCGCGACGACCGCACGGGCGCCATTGTAGATGGATCGCATGTTGACGTTGGCGATCCGGTCGAACATCTCTTCGTCCATCGTCTCGAGCGCCAAGGGCGGCTGGGCCACGCCGGCATTGTTGACCAGTATGTCGAGACCGCCAAAGGCCGAGCGGGCCAGGTCTGCCGCCGCTTCGAAGCTTCCGAGTGTCGAGACGTCGCCAGTGATTGGCCGCACATTTTCGCCGGCTTCGGCAGCAACGCGAGCCGCGGCGGCCTCATCACGGTCCATCAACACGACCAGCGCACCTTCGGTGACGAATTTCCTGACGATGCCTTCGCCAAATCCCGAACCGCCGCCCGTGACGATAGCGACCTTGCCAGCAAGTCTCATATCTGTTCCTCCGTTGCCGGCACCATCGGGGAAGTCGCGTGCATTGCACAGTCCGATTATCTGAACGCCCTTTTAGCTTTCCTTGTTTGAGGTCGACCGGCGTGGGAGTCATAGTCGCCACGGAATTGTGAGGAGGAAGAGATGACGCTGAATTTCGACCCGCGGGCGAAGGCCACGGCGCTCTACCATGGCGAATTCCGGCCGATGTTCGTCGGCGGCAAGTGGGTTCCGGCACAATCCGGCCAGGAGATGCAGGCGCTCAACCCGGCGACTGGCGAAGTGCTGGCCACCGTGCCGCGTGGCTCGGCGGCCGACATCGATGCGGCGGTGGACGCTGCGCGCACGGCCTTCGAAGGGCCGTGGTCAAAATTCTCGCCCTACGAGCGGCAGTGCGTGCTTCTGCGCATCGCCGATCTCTTCGAGACCCATTGGGAAGAACTCAGCGTTTCCGACACTCTCGACATGGGACTGCCGATCACGCGCACGCTCGCCAACCGGCGGCGCGTCATCGGCATGCTGCGCTTCTATGCGGGCATGGCGACCGCGCTGCATGGCGAATCCATAGACAATTCGATCCCCGGCGAGATCGTCTCGTTCACAAGGCGCGAGCCGGTAGGCGTTGTCGGCGCGATCATCCCCTGGAACGCTCCGACCGCGGCGTCGATCTGGAAGATCGCGCCGGCGCTCGCCACCGGCTGCACCATCGTGCTGAAGCCCTCGGAGGATGCTTCGTTGA
>NZ_RZRR01001611.1:0-453 GCF_003998555.1 Mesorhizobium sp. M7A.F.Ca.CA.002.09.1.1
GGGGCGGGCGGCTTCGAGTTGCCCCTTGGGCGCGCCGGCGAAGGGGCCGCGCATCACCTCGCCCTCATAACCGGCGAACGACAGGGTCAGCGCCAGCACGCCATAGGGCCAGGCTTGCCGCAGATATGGCCACATCCAGGATTCGCGGATCCACGGATATTGCGGGAACAGCGAACCCAGGCCGTAATAGAGCAGCCAGAGCTGGATCAGCAGCGGCGTGCCCCGGATCACCGTGCAGAACACCTTGGCGGGTGCGGCGAACCAGAACGAGCCGGCAGCCTGCGCCAGGCCAAGCGGGACGGCCAGCAGGAAGCCCAGCACGCAGGTGACGGCCAGGATCCACAGCGAGCGCCAGAGGCCGATCAAGCCCATTTCATAATATTGCGGCAGCCAGTCCCAGCGCATGAAAAAGGCGGCCGACAGAACAAGGCCCAGTGCGATCAGGATCAGCAC
>NZ_RZRR01001612.1:0-452 GCF_003998555.1 Mesorhizobium sp. M7A.F.Ca.CA.002.09.1.1
TTCTTGGCCTTGGCCAGGAAGGGCGAGTCGTAGGAAAGCTGGATTGCCGGCGAGCCGCCATGCGGATGGAATTCGACGGAACAGTCGGCCGGAATGCGCTCCTTGACGAACTTCTGGAACGCGGCCCGGATTTTTTTCGGGTCCTGCTTGTGGACAAGGCGAAACGAGACCTTCGCCGAGGCTTCGGCCGCGATCACCGTCTTGAAGCCCTTGCCGGTATAGCCGCCGATGATGCCGTTGAACTCGGCCGTCGGCCGCGCCCAGGTCAATTCCAGCACGGAGCGGCCCTTTTCGCCCGACGGGATCGACAGGCCGACCGGTCCCAGGAACGTCTCGGCAGTCTCGCCGAGCGTCTCCCATGATTTCAGGATCTGCGACGGCGTTTCCTCGACGCCATCATAGAAGCCGGGAATGGTGATGTGGCCGTCCTTGTCGTGGACATCGGCCAGCAC
>NZ_RZRR01001613.1:0-449 GCF_003998555.1 Mesorhizobium sp. M7A.F.Ca.CA.002.09.1.1
TTGCCATGCTCACCATCGGGTCGGGCACCACGCAGAAGGTCAAGGCCGACATCTCCAAGCTCGGCAGCAATCTGCTGGTCGTCCGCTCCGGTCGCCCGGCCGGTCCCGGTGGCCCGGGCGGGCTCGACCAGGTGGTGCGTCCGCTGGCCGAAAAGGAGCTGGCGGCGCTGGTTGCGCATCTGACTGGCGCCCGCGCCATTTCGCCGGCTTCGCAAAAGCAGGTCCGGGTCATCTTCGGCACCGAGAGCCTGACCTCGGGCGTCACCGGCACCGACAGCGCCTATCTCGATGCGCGCGACTGGAAACTGGTGTCGGGCCGCCCGTTCAGCGATTCCGAAACCCGCTCGGGCACAGGCGTGTGCCTGATCGGCGAGACGGTGCGCCAACAATTCTTCGGCGCTGGCGATCCCGAGGGCGAGATCATCCGCGTCAACCGCACCTCCTGCAAG
>NZ_RZRR01001614.1:0-448 GCF_003998555.1 Mesorhizobium sp. M7A.F.Ca.CA.002.09.1.1
TGCCCAGATAGATCGTCACCATCACCTGCCCAAAGATCAGCAAAAGCGCAGCCAAGGCAGCAATGCTGCCGAGGCTGAAAGTAATCAGCACGCTCATCACAGCCCCCGCCATCCAGCCCATCGGTTCCATGACTGCATTTGCCTTTTCAGAGAAATCGGAAATGAAGTTGTCCATGGCTGCGGCGAGATTGTTGGAGGGCACACCGCCACCGCCGAACTTGCCGAGAAGATTTGCGGCAATGCTGTCCACCCCGCCTTCGACGGCACTGGCAATCAGGTTGAACTGTCCCCAAACCAACCCGATACTGCCTATGGCGATCAGCTTGATAAAGGTGACGACGATCTGCCCGGCCGACATGGGCCGATATTGCAGAACCATGTTCACGCCAAGCATGACCACGGCCAGGGTCGCCATCGTTGCCGTAAGCGTTCCCATTCCATCCAGCAC
>NZ_RZRR01001615.1:0-445 GCF_003998555.1 Mesorhizobium sp. M7A.F.Ca.CA.002.09.1.1
GTCACCGCTGCAATGCTGGCGAATGCCGTGGAATTTGCCTAGGATCAAGTGATTATTGTGGCAAGGGGGCTGCATGCAAGACGTTGATGTCGTCATCATCGGCGCCGGCTCGGCGGGTCTTGCCGCTGCCAAAACCCTGCAGGCGGCGGGGCTTTCCTTCACGCTGCTCGAAGCGATGGACCGAATCGGCGGGCGAGCCTGGACCAGCGACCAGCATTTCGGCGTGCCTTTCGACATCGGCTGCGCCTGGCTGCATGCCGCCGACCGCAATCCCTATTTTCCCGAAGCGCAAGTGGCAGGCTGGACGTTGCATCATCACGACATGAATGTCGATCATCTCTACTACCGCGAGCGCAAGGCGAGCGAAGCGGAAGAAGCCGACATGAAGGCCGCCGACGCAAAGCTGTTCGAACTGCTGGCCAGGCATGAAGTGAAGGACGGAGAT
>NZ_RZRR01001616.1:0-444 GCF_003998555.1 Mesorhizobium sp. M7A.F.Ca.CA.002.09.1.1
TGGATGGCCTCGTCGATGGAATGGGTGACGAGCACGATCGTCTTGCCGGTCCGCTGCCAGATCTCCAGCAGCGACTGGCCCATCGAATCGCGGGTGATGGCATCGAGCGCGCCGAACGGTTCGTCCATCAGCAGGACCGCCGGATCGAGCGCCAGGGCCCGTGCAATGGCGACCCGCTGCCGCATGCCGCCCGACAGCTCGTTTGGCCGCTTGTGGGCGCTGTCGCCCAGCCCCACCAGTTCCAGCATCTCCTGCCCGCGCGCCCGCAGATCCGAGCGCGAGAGCGACTTGTCGGCGATGCCGAGCAGCATCGAGGCATTGTCGACGGCGTTTTTCCAGGGGAGCAGGTTGGCGTCCTGGAAGACGAGGCCGATCATCCGCTTGCGCGCCGCCTCGACCGGCGCGAGCCCGGCGATCGAAACGCTGCCCTGGGTAGGCTGCACC
>NZ_RZRR01001617.1:0-444 GCF_003998555.1 Mesorhizobium sp. M7A.F.Ca.CA.002.09.1.1
GATTTCGGCGGCCTGGTCTGGCTGTCGCGCGGCCTTGCCAAGCAGTTGCGCCTGAAGCGGAAGAAGGGCCGGTTGCAGCAGGAGCCGCCCGCCAAACCCTGGCGCGGGAGACCGGCCGCGGGCAAGCCGCAAGCCGCATCGGAGCCTCTGGTGTTTTCGCAGGCCATCGCCTGTCCGCAAACGACCGGCGACATGATGCTCGACATCACCGTCAGGATCGGCGTTCCGCCGGTCCGGCGCCGCATCGAAATGGAGATCAATGACGGTGGCGAGCATATCGCTCGCCTGCGTGCCGTGGCTATCAGCCGATCCGGCAGGGAACGCGTGCTGCATTTTCGCGGCAAGGTGACGCTCGACGGCGCGCGAGTTGCCTTGACGCTCGAGGCGCGACCATCGCGACAGTTTCGCGAGTGGAACGACGCGGCCACGGTGGCCGCCTATGGC
>NZ_RZRR01001618.1:0-443 GCF_003998555.1 Mesorhizobium sp. M7A.F.Ca.CA.002.09.1.1
CCAACGACATTTCCGCCATATCGCTGAAGAAGATCGCCGAGGCCGCTCTGTGGAACGGTTTCGAAGGAAAGATCCTCGTCGGCATGGAAATCGAGATCGAGGCCATGCTTGATGGCCTGCGCGAAGACGTGATCGAGCAGCTCTTCGAGGTCCGGCGCCATATAGGTGACGACACCGAGCACGCCCTTTGCCGCGGCAACCCTCTTTGCCAGCCTGTCGAACCACTTTTTGTTGCGCACGCCTTCGACGCCGAGCAGGCAGGCGCCCTGCAACTCGATGCGGCCGCGCCATTCCTCGCGCATCGCCTCGAACGCCGGCCAGGAGATTTCCTCCTGCGGCGCGACGCTGTCGATGTGGGTGCGCAGCGCCCTTGTGCCATGGGCGTAGGCGCAGCGCAGCGAGAAATCCATCCGCCGCGCCAAATCCTCGGCGCTCCAGCGTGC
>NZ_RZRR01001619.1:0-442 GCF_003998555.1 Mesorhizobium sp. M7A.F.Ca.CA.002.09.1.1
CTTTCCGACGAGGAGCGCGCGCGCCTCGACGCGGTCAGCCGGCCGCCCTTGCTCTATCCCTACTGGCACCAGCAGCTGACGGCAAAGGACCGCTTTGGTGCCGCCGATCTGGTGATTGACCGAAGCGGCATCTGATCGGCAAATCGATGGCGATAGGTATCGCCGCCGCAATGATGGGCATGGCCCCATCATTGCGGCGCGCATCTTGCAAGCCTGGCCATCATCGACGCACTATCGCTTCAGCTGTTGTGTTTGACGGCTAATGCTCCTAGGCAGGACCAGAGCCGCGAGGCAGTGAAAAAGGAGCCGATATGGCGCGACCACCAAACTACGATCAGGAACGCAAGGAACGCGACCGCCAGAAGGCGGCCAAGAAGGCCGAGAAGCTGGCAGCCAAGGTTGCAGCGAGGGAACGTTCGAAGCCCGAAGACGAGACTGAAGC
>NZ_RZRR01001620.1:0-439 GCF_003998555.1 Mesorhizobium sp. M7A.F.Ca.CA.002.09.1.1
GCGCCGACCAGATCGCCGCCTATTTCGAGGCAACGCTGCTCGCCGGCTTTTCGACCGCCGAGGCGACCGAGTTCTTCGGCCGTCCGCGCGGCTTCAATGCCGACCGCTTCGATTTCACGCCACGTTCGGTGACCTGGGCGCAGAACGCGTTTCTGAAACGGTTTTCGGCGATCGAGACGTCGCGGCATCAGGTTTCGGCGACCGCAATCGGCTAAAGCGCGTCGCGCTGAAACGGATTCACGCGACGCGCTTTAGGTCTTTTTATGCATGTCATTCCCCCAAAACCGAGGTCACTTTTGGGCGACATGCATTAAAACGCTAAATTAACCAGCGGCGACCACAGTAGCTTGTTCGATCACGGTCCGCAGGCGCGCTCATGCCCGTCGCTGATGCCAAGGATGGTTCGGCCGTCCCGAAACGGGAGGCCGAAGGCATGGAC
>NZ_RZRR01000161.1:0-8047 GCF_003998555.1 Mesorhizobium sp. M7A.F.Ca.CA.002.09.1.1
ACGCTGGACAGCCCGCAGCTGCGCGTCGCCATCGATCTCTACCGCTCGATGGTCAAGAAGGATCTGGTACCGGCAGGCGCACAGACCGACACCGGCGCCAATTTCTTTGCCGCCTTCGCCGCCGGCAATATCGGCATCTCGCCGTCCGGCGCCTTTGCCATCGGCGCGCTCAACACCCAGTATCCCGACATCGATTACGGCGTCACCTTCCTGCCGGGCAAGGACAGCGGCTGGTCGTCCTTTGCGGGCGGCGACAATTTCGTCGTCACCAAGGGCACCACGAAACTGCCCGTGGTGAAGGAGTTCCTCGACTTCGCCTATTCGCTCGAGGGCCAGACCATCCTTGCCAAATACGGAAGCCTGCCGGTGCGCGGCGACATCGCCAAGGACGCGTTGAAGGATCTCGATCCGCGCTACCAGATCGCCGCCGAAGCCATGGCCAAGGGCAAGACGCCCTATTCGGTGGTGTTCAACGACCTGATCAACTCCGCCAACGGCCCGTGGACGCAGATGATCAACGAGGTCTTCTTCGGCGACGATGTCGATGGCGCGATAGCCAATGCGCAGGAAACGATGCAGTCGATCATCGACCAGGCGCCGCAGAAGTAGCGGACGCCTGCCGGCCGCCCGCCTGTCTCCCTGGGCGGGTGGCCGGATACCGCATCGCCAACGGCAGGGCTATCGCGTTGAGAAAAGACCCCCTCATCCGGCCGCTTCGCGGCCACCTTCTCCCCGCTGGGGAGAAGAGGCTGGCACCATCCCCGGCAACCTCCTCTCCCCTCAGGGAGAGGTCGGATTGCCCCGAATTGCTCTCTTCAATTGGGTTGGCAATCCGGGTGAGGGGGTTCTTTGCCAATGTCCCAATAGCATCGAGCGCGCAGCCATGACCGTCATCACCGCAGCAACCCCTGCCCCGCCCCGCGCCCGCAAGGTCGCCAGCCGCCACCAATGGATCGGCCTGCTCTATGTCGCGCCGGCTGTCGCGCTGGTCGTCGTCTTTTTCCTGATCCCGCTCGGCATGACGGCGTGGATGTCGCTGCACAACTGGCCCCTGATGGGCGAGCACAGCTTTATCGGCCTCGGCAACTATGTCGCCATCCTGCGCGACACCCGGTTCTGGAACGCGCTGCGCTTCACCGCCTACTACACCGTGATCGTCACCATCGCGATCTTCGTGGTGGCGTTTCCGCTGGCGCTGTTCGTCGAGCGGCCGCGGCCGCTGACCAATCTTTACCGGACGATGTTCTTCATGCCGGCGGTTGTCGGCTTTGCCTCGGCCAGCCTGCTCTGGTCATGGCTGTTGAACGTCGATTCCGGCCTGTTCAGCCCGGCCGCCTACGACCTTGGCCTGATCGACAGGAAGTTCAACCTTTTGGCCACCTTCCAGCCGGCCTTCTGGTCGATCATCGCCATGGTCGTCTGGAAGGTCGCCGGCTTCACCATGATCATTCTGATGGCCGGCCTGCAATCGATCCCGCAGGATCTGCAGGAGGCGGCCGTCATCGACGGCGCCGATCCGTTCGCCAGGTTCAGGGCGATCACTTTGCCGCTGATGCGCCGCACGCTGGCGCTGGCCCTGATCCTGTCGGTCGCCGGCTCGATCCTCGCCTTCGACCAGTTCTACATCATCCTGCGCGGCGGCCCACGCAACCAGACGCTGACGGCGGTCTACTGGATCTTCAACCAGTCCTTCGTGTCGTTCAAGCTCGGCTACGGCGCGGCTTTGTCGATGGTGCTGCTGGTGATCCTGGTGGCGCTCAGCCTCGTCCAGCTGTGGCTGCTGCGCAAGCCGGAGGGGCTCGACTGATGGCGCAGGCCGCTTCCCGCAACCGCCGGCTCTTGAGCCGCATCGGCGAGCATTCGACCGGCATCGTCGCCTCGGTGCTGTTTGCCGCGCCGATCGTGTGGGCGGTGCTGTCGGCGTTCAAGCCAGCGGCCGAAGCGCGCCTGCCGCCGCTGCCGCCCTGGCCGACATCAGGCTTCTCGCTGGAGAACTACGCCACGCTCAACAGCTTCGGCGACGGGCTCTGGGTCTCGGCCCAAAACAGCATCTATGTCTCGGTGATGACCGTGGTGCTGTCGGTCGCCGTCAGCGTGCTGGCCGGCTATGGCTTTTCGCGGTTCCGGTTTCCGTTCAAGGACCTGTTCTTCATCCTCATCCTGTCGACGATCATGATCCCGTTCCAGTCGATCCTGACGCCGATCTTCCTGGTGCTGACCAAGCTTGGCCTGCACAACACGCTGACCGGCCTGGTCGGCGTTTATGTGACGCTGCAACTGCCGTTTTCGATCTTCATGATGCGCAACGCCTTCGACGCAGTGCCGCGCGAGATCGAGGAAGCCGCCCGCATGGACGGCGCCGGCAATCTCACCATGCTTTGGAAGGTGATGCTGCCGCTGGTCTGGCCGGGCGTCGTCACCATCGCCCTGTTTGCCTTCCTCGGCGCCTGGAACGAATTCCTCGCCGCCCTCGTGCTGATGACCGACCAATCCAAATTCACGCTGCCAGTGATGATGACCGCACTGCAGTCGGGCCGCTTCGGCGCCATCGACTGGGGCGCGGTGCAGGCGGGCGTCACCGTGATGATGGTGCCGTGCCTCATCCTGTTCCTGGCGCTGCAGCGCTTCTACATCCGCGGCCTGATGGCCGGGGCCGTCAAATAGAATGGAGTAAATTCATGACCGCATCGCCATCCGCAAAAACCGGGAAACCGAAGCTCGCCTTCCGCCCGCTGCCGGTGCCGCAGGTCGACGTGCACGGCTTCTGGGGCGATCGCGCCGACGCTGTCGCCGCCCGCACCGCCGATATCCTTTACGAGCGCTGCGTGGAGGCCCGCATGCTGGAGCAGATCGATCCGGACCGTCCCTCGCCCGGCATAGTCATCCCCTTCCACTCGCCCTCTCCCGACGAAGCCGACCGCCAGGGCGCGGAATTCACCGGATCGACGGTGACCACGCAGATGTTCTGGGATTCCGATCTCGGCAAGACGATCGAGACCGCGGCCTATTCGCTGTACCGGCGCAAGAATCCCGAACTGGAGAAGAAGATCGACGCCGTCATCGACATGTATGGCAGGCTGCAGCAGGAGGACGGCTATCTCTCCAGCTGGTACCAACGCATCCAGCCCGGCAAGCGCTGGACCAATCTGCGCGACTGCCACGAGCTCTATTGCGCCGGCCATCTGATCGAGGGCGCGGTCGCCTACTACCAGGCGACGGGAAAACGCAAGCTGCTCGATATCATGTGCCGCTATGCCGACCACATCGCGTCGGTACTCGGCCCGGAGCCCGGCAAGAAGAAGGGCTATTGCGGCCACGAGGAGATCGAGCTGGCGCTGGTCAAGCTGGCACGGGTGACCGGCGAGCGGAAATATATGGAGTTGGCCAGATACTTCATCGACCAGCGCGGTCAGCAGCCGCATTATTTCGACGAGGAGGCCCGCGCCCGCGGCGCCGACCCGAAGGCCTATCATTTCAAGACCTATGAATACAGCCAGTCGCATATCCCGGTGCGAGAACAGAACAAGGTCGTCGGCCATGCTGTCAGGGCGATGTACCTCTATTCCGGCATGGCCGATATCGCGACCGAATATGGCGATGATACGCTGCGAGCAGCACTCGACCTTCTGTGGGACGATCTCACCACCAAGAGTCTCTACATCACTGGCGGACTGGGGCCGTCGGCGCACAATGAGGGCTTCACCAGCGACTACGACCTGCCCAACGAAAGCGCCTATGCCGAGACCTGTGCGGCGGTCGGCTTGGTGTTCTGGGCCAGCCGCATGCTCGGCATGGGGCCGAACGCGCGCTACGCCGACATGATGGAACGCGCCCTCTACAACGGTTCGATCTCGGGCCTGTCGCTCGACGGCTCGCTGTTTTTCTACGAGAATCCATTGGAAAGCCGGGGCAAGCACAACAGGTGGAAGTGGCACCGCTGCCCGTGCTGCCCGCCCAATATCGGGCGCATGGTCGCCTCGATCGGCAGCTATTTCTACAGCCTGGCCCACGATGCGCTGGCCGTCCACCTCTATGGCGACTCGACCGGGCGCTTCGATATATCGGGCGTCCCGGTGAGCCTGACGCAGGTCAGCAGCTATCCCTGGGACGGCGCCGTCGACATCATGCTCGAACCGCGGGCGCCGGTCGAGTTCACTTTGCACCTGCGCATTCCCGCCTGGAGCGCCAGTGCCGGGTTGAAGATAAACGGCGAAGCCATCAGGCTGGCGGATATCACCAGCGACGGCTACGCCGCGATCAAGCGGACATGGAAAAAGGGCGACAATGTCCGGCTCGATCTCGAAATGCCGATCGAGCGGCTTTATGCCAACCCGCAGGTGCGCCAGGATGCTGGCCGCGTCGCGCTGTCACGCGGCCCGCTGATCTATTGCGTCGAGGCATCAGACAATGACAGCCAGCCGCATCGCCTGACGCTGCCGCGGACGGCCACCATCGAAGCGCAGCACCGGCCGGAACTTCTCGGCGGCGTGGTGACGCTGTCGACCGCGGCACTTGCCGATGTCTCCGACGGCTGGCAGGACGGGCTCTACAGGCCCGAGCCGCCGGCCACCGCCGAGACGCGACTGACCGCCATTCCCTATTTCGCCTGGGACAACCGCGAGCCCGGCGAGATGCTGGTATGGCTCAGGGACGGCTGAACGAGGTCGGTGTATCGGCGATGACCGATCCAAGCTCAGCCGCGGTCGATGCCGCGGTTTCGGGCTTTTGGTCCATATAGCGCAGACGCAGGCGCAGGAATGGCGCCTCGACGCAGGTATAGCTGAGATAGCCGATCGGGATCGTCGCCACGAAGCACAATGCGGACCAGAGGCATGCGACGTAGAAATTGCTGATGCTCATGACATTCGTGTCTATGAACGCTGCCAATTGCATGACGAAGAACAGGTGCAGAAGATAGATCGAATAGCTGTAGGCCCCAGCCTTCTCCAGTACCCTGAACGGCGGGCTTGTTCGCTTTCTCGAAAAGCTCGTGTCGTAGTAGGCGATGCCGAATGAATAGGCTGCCGCCTCCAGGGTCGGCAGGATGATCCATATCCAATGAGGCGACGGATAGCGGCCCAGTTGGTAAAATCCGCCGGCTGCATCGAACCACCAGAAGAACCCCGAAAAAGCCATGAGAACGGCCAGCGCCAGCCAGTGTTGGTTCTTCGCGTGGGCACGCAGGTGAAAGGCAAGAATGCCGGCCAGGAACTGATCCGCATGGCCTATGATGGTTGCGGACGCCGCCGACTGCACTTCGCCGATCTGCACATACAGGACGGACCTCAGCACAATGGCTGCCGCGATGAACAGCAAGGGCGCGAACACAAACCGCCTGGATACCATCAGCAAGAACGGCAGCAACAGGTAGAAGTGCGCTTCGATCGTTATCGACCAGCCGCCATTCGGGAGGGTGGGAAAAAGAAACCCCAATCCGACGCCCGTGAAATACCCGTCGAGGGACTGGCCGGCCACGTACCTGCGGCAGGCCTCGATGCATAGCACGACCAGGAGAAGCGGAAGCAGCCTGAGGGCCCTGTTGGCAAAGAAGGGCAGATAGTTGATCTGCTTTCCATCGAGCAGCTTGGCGAACAGGTAGCCGGAAAGCGCCATGAACAGGGAAACGCCAGTATGCCCTTCATCCAGAACGCTGAAGATAGGAAGAGCCGGCACGAAATCATAAGGCACGGGGCCTTCAGGAGAAGCATGAAGGAAATGCCAGGTAAAGACAAGAAAGGCCGCCAGGCCACGAACATGATCCAGCGCTGGGTAGTGCTCTCCGGTCGAGGATTTCATGATTGGTCCACGCGCACCGTGTCCTGCGCCGGTGTTCAGGTCATCGTTGGCCCAGAACTGTTTTCAATTCATTAAACCTTCACTGCGGAGACTTACGAAATCAGAGATTTGCTTCGCAAGGTGCTGTGGCCTGCAAGCATCCGGAGCCAAACACGACTGAAGCGTGCCGCGTCTGAGCGGATCACTTCTGGGCGGATCACTTCTGGGCGACGGTCAGCCCGATCTCTTCCGCCACCAGTTCCTGCAGCCGCCACAGATTGCGGTCGCGGATGCCGCAGGCTTCGAGGTGGCGGATCGTCTCGAATAGATATTGCGCGCCCGAGCCCCAATGACCGACGGCTGTCACCAGCGTCGCCGCGATCGCCTGCTTGTCGAGCTTGCCGGCATAACGCGGATTGGCGGGATCGACGACGAAACCAATCGCGCGACATGGGCCGCCTTCGGTCCTGACCTGCAGCCAGCGCGGCACGTTGACGGCGGGCAGGATGGTCATTTCGCGGCGCAGCAGCGCTTCGAGGTTGGCCGCCACCGGTTCCGCGATCTCGAACACCATGCCCTGGCACTGGCCGCCGCGATCGAGCGCCATCATCAAGCCGGGCTGCTCGACCGTGCCGCGAAAACGCTGCACCGTGAAGCAGAACGAACGATGCCAGCCGCTGGCCACCGCGCGTTCTCCGCCCCTCACCTCGCCGGCGGGCTTCCACAGCAGCGAGCCATAGGCAAATAGTTTCAGCGGCCCGGCCGGAGCGCCGGCCAGCACCTCGTCGCGGATACGCGCATAGTCGGCATCGGTCATGTGAACCATGCCCGGCGTCGGCCCGGCATCCTCGACAGCACGCATAGTGCGCGCGACCAACGCCTCGGTCAGCGCCATCGGCGTGTTGCGCGGCACGGACTTGCGCGGCGATATGGCAGAAATCGGCTGGTTCATTTCATACCCTCTACCGTCGCCGTCATGTTGCCGAAGGCAGAGGGATTCTCAAGGGTCCATGTGACCGGCGCAAAATTCAACGGCCGATGCCGGGCGGGTGACCCTCCCGCCCGGCATCCAATCATTCTAGTGCTTGGTGCTCTTGCCGCCGATGGGGATGCGCCTCATCTTGTTCTGTGCCTTCTCGGATTTCGGCAAGGTGACGAACAGCACGCCGTTGCGGAAATCGGCAGCGACCTTGTCTTCTTCGACTTCGAAGCCGATCGGAATGCGACGTTCGAAGCGGCCGTAGAATCGCTCGGAGAACTGACGTTCCTTGTCGTCGGTTTCGGCGTGTTTTTCACCGCGCAACGTCAGGACGCCGTCATCGAGCAACACCTCGATGTCCTTTTCCTCCATGCCGGGTATCTCGGCGGTCACGCGGATTTCCTTGTCCGTTTCCGAGATTTCCACGCTAGGCCAGCCACCGCCCGCTGAAGAGAGCCTGCCCAAGGATGGAAGACGTGAACCGAAACCGCGGAACATGTCGTCAACAAGGCGGTTCATCTCGCGATGCAGGCTCATGAATGGGTCCTGATCGCGGTCGCCTGAGAGGGTCTGAACCTGGTTTGGATCGCGACCCCATGGCATCAGATCACGAATGGTCATTGCATTTGCTCCTTTCTTGATCCTGTCTATCGTTCGTTTGCATGCTCTGGTTGCCATGCTCGGACGATGCGCGTCTGCGCCATTGGCGCTCCGGTCCCGTTGGAAACGCCTGGATCAGTGGCGGGGGCTCGCGCACCTGAGCCTGCCCGAAGGCCACCGCCCCTGACCCGCGCGGCGCCCGTGAAGCCGGCGCCTCGTCGGCACTGGTGCGGAGGATTTTGGACTCCGTCGCGGGTGGGTCAAGACCTCGTAATGTAATGTGATTGGTGCATGCAGGTGCCTGCGTCACCGGTGCTGTCCACATCAGTCGTGCCCTTCGATCGGCACTTCGCGAAACAGTGGTCAACCGCCAGCTTGGTGTCTGCTGGACCGGAGCCGCCTCGGCCTCAACGCGCGGCTGGTCGGCTGGATCGGCGGTCTCGAGGACAGGGAACAATGCCGCTGGCAGGCCGTTCTGTTCCTTGCCGGAGGATGCCATGAACGACGCGTCGGCAAAGCCCGCTGGCCCCGTCCTTTCATCGGCGGAGCGCGTCAACACGCTGTCGCATTTTCACCGCGCCGAGATCGCTCGCATGGCGGGATGGCGCGACCGGCTGGACAGGACAACCAACTGGGCAATCACGGTGGTGGCGGCGCTGCTTTCGGTATCGCTGTCGACGGCCAGTGCGCATC
>NZ_RZRR01001621.1:0-436 GCF_003998555.1 Mesorhizobium sp. M7A.F.Ca.CA.002.09.1.1
GGCCAGCACCTTGAAGCCGAGGCCGGCCAGGCGCTTCACCGCCGGCAGGATGCCTTTCTTGTCCTCGTCGCGCACCGAGACGAACAGCGTGCCGGAGCGCGGCAGGTCGACGCCGGCGCCGAGCTGGCTCTTGGCGAAGGCCAGCGCGAAATCGCGGTCGAGGCCCATGACCTCGCCGGTCGAGCGCATTTCCGGGCCGAGCAATATGTCGACGCCGGGGAAGCGGGCGAAGGGGAACACGGCTTCCTTGACCGCGATGTGGCCGGGGTTCCTGGGGTCGGGCATGGCGCCGTAATGGGCGAAGGCGTCTTCCAACTTCTCGCCGGCCATGATGCGGGCGGCAATCTTGGCAATTGGCCGGCCGATGGTCTTGGCGACGAAGGGCACGGTGCGCGATGCGCGCGGGTTGACCTCCAGCACATAGACCGTGCCGTCC
>NZ_RZRR01001622.1:0-435 GCF_003998555.1 Mesorhizobium sp. M7A.F.Ca.CA.002.09.1.1
GGCCGGCAGCATGCCGCGCCGTTTGAGCTCAAGCAGCAATGGCCGCCACAGCGCTGTGGCCTTGACCTCCAGCAGGTCGCGGCGGACCGGGCTCAGGTCCCAGTCCGTGTCGACATGGAGCAGGTTTCCGTCCAGCCGCGCATGGGCGCGAAAAGCCTCGGTCGCGGTCGCCGGATCATAGAGCCAGAACGGGTGGGCGAAGATGTTGTGGAACGTCGCCTTCACCTCCGCCAGCAGCGTCGGGATATGCGAGCCTGCAAAGGCAGGATCGAAGAAGGACAGCTCCGCCCTCCCCGCCTTCGCCGTGTACCAGACATTGGCGTTGTGGGCGTCGCCATGCGCGACCACGCCGCCTGCATCGGCAAGCCGGTCCGGCCGCAAGCGCACTGCGGCGGCATCGAAAAGCTCACCGACGCTGTCGGTGTACTGCTCGCC
>NZ_RZRR01001623.1:0-432 GCF_003998555.1 Mesorhizobium sp. M7A.F.Ca.CA.002.09.1.1
TCGCGGCTGCCTCCTTCGGCGTCATCGCCTATCTCTCCGGCAACGCCGTGTTCGCCGAATATCTGCAGATCCATTTCGTGCCCGGCACCGGTGAACTCGCGGTCGTGCTCGGTGCGGTCATCGGCGCTGGCCTCGGCTTCCTCTGGTTCAACGCGCCGCCGGCGGCTATCTTCATGGGCGACACCGGCTCGCTGGCCATGGGCGGCCTGATCGGCACGGTCGCCGTCGCCACCAAGCACGAGATCGTGCTGGTCATCGTGGGCGGATTGTTCGTCGTCGAAATCCTGTCGGTCATCATTCAGGTCGGCTATTTCAAGATGACCGGCAAGCGGGTGTTCCTGATGGCGCCGATCCACCATCATTTCGAAAAGCTCGGCTGGACCGAAAGCCAGGTGGTGATCCGCTTCTGGATCATCGCCGTCATCCTGGCGC
>NZ_RZRR01001624.1:0-428 GCF_003998555.1 Mesorhizobium sp. M7A.F.Ca.CA.002.09.1.1
GATCTTCAGCCATGCCGCGCACCTATCGGTCGCCGCCGTCGCCTCGCTCGAGGCGGCCGGCAAGAAGCCGGGCGACGTCATGCTGATGAGCTCGAACGGCGCTCCGGTCGGCCTCGACCTGATCCGCAAGGGCTGGCTCAACGCCGAAATCGAGCAGCCGCTTTACGCGCAGGCCGCGGCTGTCGCCATGTTCATGGACAAGATCGTCACGAAGCAGGAAATCAAGCCCGGCGAATACGACGTGCTCGGCCTGAAATCGACCGTGACCAAGGAAGCCTGGGGTCCGAACATCAAGATCCCCGGTGCAGCGATCACCAAGGAAAACGTCGATAATCCGGCCTTCTGGGGCAACCAGAAGCCGCCGACGGACACCGTCAAGTCGGTCGAATAGTCATCTGAAAGCGCTCCGGGCCGTAGCGGCCCGGAGC
>NZ_RZRR01001625.1:0-427 GCF_003998555.1 Mesorhizobium sp. M7A.F.Ca.CA.002.09.1.1
TTACGAAGAAGTGGCCGGCAAGGTTCGCCTGGATGTGAACGTCTCCAACGAACTCTCGCTGTTCATCATGGGCGGCTACGGTTCGGACGACAATCTCAACGATAACCTCAGCAATCATGTCGACGCCAACGGTCGCGGCTTCTACAAGATGTGGGGTGGCAATTGGGCAGTGTGGGGCGGTGGCACCTACAAGTTCAACGAAAAAACCTCGTTCAACGCTCAGGTGTCTGCTGACGATTGGAAGAACGTCGGCGTTGCCGCGAACATCGCTTACGACGTTGTGCCGGGCTTCACGGTCACGGCCGAAGTCGACTACCTCCATGCAGGCCGATTTGGCGATGTCAACTATGTTAACCCATCGTTCACACCGGCCGACAAGAAGAACAGCATCGGCGGCCTCCTCCGCTTCCAGCGCTCGTTCTAATAT
>NZ_RZRR01001626.1:0-427 GCF_003998555.1 Mesorhizobium sp. M7A.F.Ca.CA.002.09.1.1
AGATGGAGATCATCCGCACCTTCCTGCCGACGCAGCTGGATGATGCGGCGGTAACTGCTGCGGCGCGCGAGGCGATCGCCGCGACCGGTGCGGCCAGCCAGAAGGACATGGGCAAGGTGATCGCCGCACTGAAGCAGAAATATGCCGGCCAGATGGATTTCGGCAAGGCGAGCGGCATCGTCAAGGGTCTGCTGCAGTAGGGTGCTGCTCATCTCGTCGCTTGGGTGGCCGACCGGGCGGAATCCAGATCCGTCCGGAATCCAAGTCCAGGAATTGGAACCCGGATAGCGCCGAGATGTTTATCCGTCATGCAACTGGAGAGATGCCATGACTGAGAACGAAACCCGCTATGAAACCGGTGCGACGAAATATCCGGCAAAGACCGATGCCGACGCTTCCGATGAATTCTCCCAGGATGCGGCCGCCA
>NZ_RZRR01001627.1:0-427 GCF_003998555.1 Mesorhizobium sp. M7A.F.Ca.CA.002.09.1.1
TGGTCAAGTTCAAGCCGGATGCGAAGATGTCGGACATTTCCGCCTTCCTCGGCAGCAACGGGCTGAAGATCGTCGGCGGACCGACCGCCGACGGCGTGTTCCGGCTTGGCATCCCGGCTGCCAACGCAGCCGACTACACCAGGCAAATCGGCCTTGTTGCCGCCCAGGCTTTCACGGAGACTGTGATCGAGGGAAGGAAACCGGTTGATGGCGGCTGAGGCGGTCATTCGATTTGCGGCAATGCTTGCGGCGGCGATGACAATCGTCGCCGTGCCCGCGTCGGCGCAGACCAACGATCCCAATCCCGACCAGACGAAAATCGACTGCCGCGACGGGACCAATGCGGCAGGCGCCGACTGCGCCAAGGATGGCAGCGACACAGAGGGCGGATCGGATGCGGCGCAATCCGGCGCGGTGTTCCTGCCGG
>NZ_RZRR01001628.1:0-426 GCF_003998555.1 Mesorhizobium sp. M7A.F.Ca.CA.002.09.1.1
GCCGACCATTTTCGCCGCCCGTCAGTTCGTCAGCCACGGTCACGTCAACGTCAACGGCAAGCGCGTCAACATCGGCTCGTACCGCTGCAAGCCGGGCGATGTCGTCGAAATCCGCGAAAAGTCCAAGCAGCTGGTCATCGTTCTGGAAGCGGTCGGTCTCGCCGAGCGCGACGTGCCGGACTACATCGAAGCCGATCACAACAAGATGGTCGCGACCTTCTCGCGCATCCCCGGCCTGGCGGACGTTCCGTTCGCCGTGCAGATGGAACCGAACCTGGTCGTCGAATTCTATTCGCGCTAAACGAGCGCGTTCTGCGACATCCTGCGAAGGCCGCCCGTCGAGGCGGCCTTTTCTTTGTCGGTCATGTCCGCTAATCCGGCGCTCTGGGCCATTGAAAGCGACATGCCATGAACATGCTTCCAGAC
>NZ_RZRR01001629.1:0-423 GCF_003998555.1 Mesorhizobium sp. M7A.F.Ca.CA.002.09.1.1
CTCTGAGCCCGATGACGCCGTTCGGTGGTTTCAAGCAATCCGGCTTCGGCCGCGACCTGTCGCTGCATGCGCTCGACAAGTACACCGCGCTCAAAACGACATGGATCAAATATTGATGGGCGCCTAGAGCGCATCGCGATCGAACGGATTCAAGTGATGCGCTTTAGGCCTTTGCTCCATGCATGTCGTTTGCGCAAAACCGGGGCCACTTTTGCGCGACATGCATTAGGCTTGATCGAAGCCCTCAAACCGGCAACATAGCCAGCCATGCCGCTACGCTTCACGCTCAGACAGCTGGAATATTTCGTTGCCGTGGGCGAAGCCGGCTCCATCGCCAAGGCGGCCGAGCAGGTCAATGTGTCGCCGCCATCGATTTCGGCCTCGATCGCGCAGTTGGAAACCGAGTTCGGCGTCCAGCTTTTT
>NZ_RZRR01001630.1:0-423 GCF_003998555.1 Mesorhizobium sp. M7A.F.Ca.CA.002.09.1.1
GTGTGGAGAAATCGAGCAGGCGGTCGTAGGCGCCCGGCGGCTCGCCGATATACATGCGCTGCAGCATTTTTTCGGTGACCCAAAGATATCTGGAATAGCCGATGAAGTAGGTGCCGAACTCGTTCTGCCCCGGCCTGCCAAACGGCATGTTGTCGCGCAAAATATCGTACTCGTTGCCGGCGGCATCCTCGATGGTGGCCAGCGACTTGTGCGATTTGCGCGGCGCATCGTCATCGTCGATTTCGATGTTGTCGATCTTGGTGCGGCCGATGATCGCTTCCTGCTCGGGCGTCGGAATGCGCGCCCAGGCCTGCATGTCGTGGAGATATTTCTGGACGACGACATAGCTGCCGCCGGCGAAGTCGGCGTCTTCATCGCCGATGAGCGCAGAGGCGGGCAAGTCGAGGCCGGTCGGGTTGGCGG
>NZ_RZRR01000162.1:0-8019 GCF_003998555.1 Mesorhizobium sp. M7A.F.Ca.CA.002.09.1.1
CGGCGATGACATTTGCCTGTGCGACCGACGGCAACTATGGCCGCTCCGTCGCGCAAGGCGCGCAACTCGTCGGCGCGCGGGCGGCGATCTTCGTCCACGCCGGGGTCAGCGAGGAGCGCATCGCGGCGATCGCCCGCTATGGCGCCGAGATGATCCGCGTCCACGGCAATTATGACGATTCGGTCAGGCAAGCTGCCCAGGTTTCGGCCGACAAGGACTGGACCGTGGTCTCCGACACCTCGTGGCCGGGCTATGAGCGCATTCCCGGCCTGGTCATGCAGGGCTATACCGCGATCGTACGCGAAGCCTTGCGCCAACTCCCTCGGACGCCGACCCACGTCTTCGTGCAGGCCGGTGTCGGCGGCATTGCCGCCGCGCTGGCCGGTCATCTGGCCACCGTGCTCGGTGACGCTAGGCCGACCTTCATCGTGGTCGAGCCGGCGCGTGCCGCTTGTGTCTTCGCAGCCGCCCAGGTCGGGCGCCCGGTCAAGGTCGCGCACGGCCAGCCGACGGTGATGGCCATGCTTGAATGTTACGAAGCCTCGCCGGTCGCCTGGCGGGTGCTGGCGCGCGCCGCCGACGCCTTCATGACGGTGGATGAGGACGAGGCCATCGCGGTGATGCGGCGGCTGGCCTGGCCGGCCGGCGGTGACCCGGTGATCGTCGCCGGCGAAAGCGGTGGTGTCGGCCTTGCCGGGCTGATCCGGGCGGTGGCCGACAACCGGGCCGATCTTGGACTTGACGGCAAATCGCGGGTGCTGGTGATCAACACCGAAGGCGCCACCGACCCGCATCGCTACGCCGAACTGGTTGGCATGAACCCGGCCGATGTGCTGGAAGGCAAGATGACAGCCGAGGCAACGGCATGATCGCCATCGATGCGCAGCGCCTGCTCGGCCGCATCCGCGAACTCGGCGCTGTTGGCCGGGATGTCGAGGGCAGGCTGACCCGGCTGGCCGCCTCAGACACCGACAGGCAGGGCCGCGACCTCTTCGTCGGCTGGCTTCGGCAGGCCGGGCTCGATGTCGCCATCGACCGGGTCGGCAAAATTTTCGGCATCTGGCAAAGCCCGGAAAACACCGGGCAAGCGCCGCTGCTCATCGGCTCGCACATCGACACCGTCATCGATGCCGGCATTTATGACGGCTGCTACGGGGTGCTTGCCGGGCTGGAAGTGATCGAGACGCTCAAGGCGACAGGCTTTTCGCCGTCGCGCCCGGTCGCGGTCGCCGCTTTCACCAATGAGGAGGGCGTACGCTACACACCCGACATGATGGGCTCGCTGGTCCACGCCGGCGGCATCGATGCCGAAACGGTGCTGGCGGCCGTCGGCACCGACGGCAGCGTGCTCGGGCAGGAGCTTGCCCGCATCGGCTATGCCGGCGACCGGGAACCCGGCTTCCTCACGCCGCACGCCTATCTCGAACTGCATATTGAGCAAGGGCCGGTGCTGGAGCGCGAAGGCTTGCCGGTCGGCGCGGTGGAGAATCTGCAAGGCATCTCCTGGCAGCGCATCACAATCGACGGCGTCGCCAACCATGCCGGCACCACGCCGATGTCGATGCGCAACGATGCCGGCCACGCCGCCGCCCGGGTCATCACCTTCCTGCTCGACCGGACCAAAGCCTCGAACGCGCCGACCGTCGCCACCGTCGGCACGATCCGCTTCGAGCCGAATGCCATCAATGTCATCCCTTCGCGCGCGGTCTTCACCGTCGATCTGCGCGATCCCGACGAACAGCGCCTGCAGGCGGCGGAAGCGGCGCTTGCCGCCTATCTCGAGCAGCTTGCCGCCGCTGAGAACGTGACGGTTTCGGTCGAGCAACTGGCCCGCTTCGAACCGGTGATCTTCGACCTGCGCATCGTCGAACAAATCGAGGCCGCCGCGAAACGCCGTGGCCTCGGGGTCAGGCGCATGACATCAGGCGCCGGCCACGACGCGCAGATGCTGGCGTGTATCGCGCCTGCGGCGATGATCTTCGTGCCGAGCGTTGGCGGCATCAGTCACAGTCCTCGCGAACACACCGATGACGCCGAGCTTGTTGCCGGCGCCAACATCCTGCTTGATGTGGCCGCGCAACTGGCAAAGTAGGTCAGAAGGGGCAGAAGCAGAAGGGGCAGAAGAATGTCTGAACTCGATCGCGACGCGCTGAAGCAGGAGATGATTTTCTGGCGGCGCGATCTGCATGCACACCCGGAATTCGGCTTCGAGGAGAAGCGCACCGCCGCCTTCGTCGCCGCCAAACTGCGCGAATTTGGGTTGGACGATGTCACCGAAGGCGTCGGCGGCACCGGTGTCGTCGGCACGCTGAAGCGCGGCAGCGGCAACCGGGCGATTGCGCTGAGGGCCGACATGGATGCGCTGCGCATATCAGAACAATCGGACGCATCTTACCGGTCCGGCAATCCCGGCATCATGCATGCCTGCGGCCATGACGGCCACACCACCATGCTGCTCGGCGCGGCAAAGCTGCTGGCCGGTGAGGGCGGTTTCGACGGCACCGTGCGCTTCGTCTTCCAGCCGGCCGAGGAATGGGGCAGGGGCGCACTCGCCATGCTCGAAGATGGGCTGATGCAGCGCTTTCCCTTCGACGAGATCTTTGGCCTGCACAACATGCCCGGCCTGCCGATCGGGCATTTCGAGACCCGTGCCGGACCCATAATGTCGGCCGAGGACAACTTCGAGATCGTGCTCAAGGGGCTCGGCGGCCATGCCGCGCGGCCGCATGCGGGCAACGAGACGCTGGTCGCGGCCTGCGCGCTGGTCACCAATCTGCAGACCATCGTCTCGCGCCGACTGAGTCCGGCCGACATATCCGTGGTTTCGGTGACCGAGCTGATCACCGACGGCACCCGCAACGCTCTGCCCGGTCTTGCCCGCATCCTCGGCGATGCGCGCAGCTTCCGTCCCGAGGTCAGCGCCGAGATCGAGCGGCAGATGCGCATTCTCGCCGAGGGCATCGCTGCCGCCTATAATGTCACCGCCGAGGTCAAGTACAGCAGGGAGTTCGTGCCGCTGCGCAACGATGCCGAACTGGTCGATGCCGCATTCGCCGCCGCCAGAGGCGTCTTCGAACCCGGCAACATCGCCGTCGCCCGCGAGCCGATGACCGCTTCGGAGGATTTCGCCCGCTTCCTCGACCACGTGCCGGGCTGCTTCGTCTTCCTCGGCAATGGCGAAGCTTCCGCGCCGCTGCACAATTCCAGCTACGACTTCAACGATGACGGGCTGCTGTTCGGCACGAATTTCCATGTAGCCGTGGTCAGGCAAAGGCTGGGTGGCGACGCGGGAAGATGATCGCGTTTTGATCGCCAACTCCCGGGTTTATTGAGATTGCCGGGATGATGGTCAAGACAAGCTCTTGACGGCTGGTGACCGATAGGGCCGTGTGCGTCGGTACGTTTTTAACAAAGACAATCCCCCGATGACGCAGGGGAAAGACTCAGCTAGCCTTACCTGTGCGGCGGACTTAATTATCCGCTTGGCCGGCGCTTCACTCCTCCCAAGCGGCGCCGGCCTTCTTCTCCAAAAGTTCGTCCGGGACGCCACAGCGGGTTGCGGCAGCACGCGAACCTCGCAAAGGCCAAGTTCCGCCTCCGGTTGCCTCGAGAATGCATCGGGAGCGCCGGCGAAACCGCCCTCCATCTTCGACTGCGCGCGTGGACGATTGGCAAGGGAACCAAAGGCTGTTTCTACGGTTGGTTCTGCTCCAAAGGAGTGTTGCACCATGTTCCGTCTGCTCGTCGCCGGCGCCTTCGCCTATGTCACTTATCGCATCGCCAGGAAGATGGTCGAAAACGTGCCCGATACGGTCGACCCGCTGCTGTTGCCGCCGTCGCAACCTGATCGCGAGACCTTGCGACGGCAGTCGGCCGACATGGGTGTCGATCCGCAACGCTAGCCGCGATCCCTTCTCTTCAGACCGGCCCCAGTCCTGCATGGGTTAGGTGTGCCCGCATCGATGTTGCGAACAAAGCAGAAACGATGCTTGATGGGCGATGAACCTCGCCACCGCTGATTCGACCTTTCGGGAACCGACCGTCCAGCCTGCCTATCTCGCGCGGCTGAACGATGCCCAGCGCCAGGCCGTCGAGCACGGCGCCGGTCAGATTGCCGGCCCGTTGCTGGTCATTGCCGGCGCCGGATCTGGCAAGACCAACACGCTGGCGCATCGCGTCGCTCATCTGATCGTCAAGGGCGCCGACCCGCGCCGCATCCTGCTGATGACGTTTTCGCGCCGCGCGGCATCCGAAATGGCCAGGCGCGTCGAGCGTATTGCCGGCGAGGTGCTCGGCCGCGATGCAGCCGTCATCACCGATGCGCTGACCTGGGCCGGCACCTTTCACGGCATCGGCGCGCGGCTGTTGCGCGACTATGCGCTGGAGATCGGTCTCGACCCGGCCTTCACCATCCATGATCGCGAGGATTCCGCCGACCTGATGAATCTGGTCCGCCACGAACTCGGCTTCTCGAAGACGGAAGCGCGTTTCCCCACCAAGGGCACTTGCCTTGCCATCTATTCGCGCGCGGTGAACGCGCAGGCGCCGCTCAACGAGGTGTTGGGTTCCGCCTTTCCCTGGTGCGCCGGCTGGGCGGAGCAGCTGAAAGAATTGTTCGCCGGTTATGTCGAGGCCAAGCAGGCGCAAAACGTGCTCGATTACGACGATTTGCTGCTCTACTGGGCGCAGATGGCGGCGGAGCCCGAGATAGCGGCGCATCTGGGCGGGCGTTTCGACCATGTGCTGGTCGACGAATACCAGGACACAAATCGCCTGCAGGCTTCGATCCTCATGGCGCTGAAACCCGACGGCGCCGGGCTGACGGTGGTGGGCGACGATGCGCAATCGATCTATTCGTTCCGCGCCGCCGAGGTTCGCAACATCCTCGACTTCCCCAATCAGTTCGCGCAAGCCGCCGACGTGGTGATGCTGGAGCGCAATTACCGCTCGACCGAGACCATCCTTGCTGCCGCCAACGCGGTGATCGGCGAAGCCTCGGAGCGCTTCACCAAAAACCTGTGGTCGGAGCGCAAATCCAGCGACAGGCCAAAACTGGTGACCGTGCGCGACGAAGTCGAGCAGGCCAATTTCGTCTGCGACACCATCCTGGCCGAGCGCGAGGCGGGCACAGCGCTGAAATCCCAGGCGGTGCTGTTTCGCGCCTCGCATCACAGCGGGCCGCTGGAGATCGAACTGACGCGGCGCAACATTCCCTTCGTCAAATTCGGCGGCCTGAAGTTTCTCGATGCCGCCCACGTCAAGGATGTGCTGGCGGTGCTGCGCTTTGCCGAAAACCCGCGCGACCGGGTCGCCGGTTTTCGCGTATTGCAACTCTTGCCTGGCATCGGCCCTTCGGCCGCCGCGCAGATCGTCGAGACCATGACGACGGCGCTGGACGAGGCCATGGGGCTGGCCGGCTGGCGTCCGCCGCAACGCGCGGCGGACGACTGGCCTGGCTTCGTCGCGCTCTATTCCGGCCTGCGCGCCGGCGCCAGATGGCCGGCCGACCTCGAACAGATCAGGCTGTGGTACGAGCCGCATCTGGAACGCATCCACGAGGACGCGACGACGCGCCGGGCCGACCTGTTGCAACTTGAGCAGATCGGCTCGGGCTATGCCTCGCGCGAGCGCTTCCTGACCGAACTGACGCTCGATCCGCCGGACGCCACCAGCGACCAGGCTGGGCCGCCGCATCGCGACGAGGATTATCTGATCCTGTCGACCATCCACTCGGCCAAGGGCCAGGAGTGGAAAAATGTCTTCGTGCTCAACACCGTCGATGGCTGCATCCCGGCCGATCTCGGCGTCGGCACCAAGGAGGACATCGAGGAGGAGCGCCGGCTGCTCTATGTCGCGATGACACGGGCCAAGGACAATCTCAACCTGGTCATGCCGCAGCGTTTCTTTCCACATGGCCAGGCGGCGCGCGGCGACCGCCATCTCTATGCCTCGCGCACCCGTTTCATCCCGGCCTCGATCCTCGCCGCGTTCGAACAGATGTCGTGGCCAAGCGCGCTGGCCGCGCAGGGCAGGGCGGCCCGGCCGGAGGTGCGCGTCGACATTGGCGCCCGTATGCGCGGCATGTGGAAATAGCCGAGGCCATGCCGCAGCCGCCGATCAGGATCGCCATCGCCGGCGCGCTCGGCCGCATGGGCCGCCAGATGACGGACGCCGTGCGGGTCGATCCACGGCTGGCGCTCGCTGCGCGGTTCCATCGGCCCGGCGCTGCCGGCGATGGGCTGGTCAGCCGCGAGGAGGCGCTTGCCACGGCCGATGTGGTCATCGACTTCACGACGCCGGCGGCCTCGGCTGACCTGGCAAGGTTTTGCGCCGCCCGCGGCGGGCCGGCCCTGGTCATCGGATCGACCGGTTTCGATGCGACTGAATTCGCCGACATCGCCGAGGCCGCGAAGACCATCGCCATCGTGCGCTCCGGCAGCTTTTCGCTGGGGCTGAACATGCTGGTCGGATTGGTCGAACAGGCGGCGACAGCGCTCGATCCCGAAGACTGGGACGCCGAGGTCTTCGAGGCGCATCACCGACACAAGATCGACGCGCCGTCAGGTACCGCTTTGATGCTTGGCCAGGCCGTGGCCGGCGGCCGCAAGGTCGAGCTCGACGCGGTGGCGCGGCCTGTTCGCGATGGCGCCATTGGCGCGCGGCCTCCCGGTGAGATCGGCTTTGCGGTGCTGCGTGGCGGCAGCATCATCGGCGAACACAGCGTGAGCTTCTGTGCCGAAGGCGAGCTTGTGACCTTGTCGCATGCGGCCGGCGACCGCGTCATGTTCGCCCGCGGCGCCATTGCCGCCGCGCTCTGGCTCGAGGGACGCCCGCCCGGCGAATACGACATGCGCGACGTTCTCGGTTTCGGCGCTCCGTGACCGGCAGCCACAACGGATTCCATTTCAACGGCCGTTAAAACGACTGAAAGCCAGCTGAAAGCTTGGGCGTGCCATGAAGTCATTACGGCGTTCGCCGTGTGACCGGTGCGGGAGCGGCCGGTAAGGAGGAATGCGGCGCAGCCGGGATGGCGCGCCGCCCAAGTGGAGGAAGTTTCGTGACCGGTTTCATCTCGAAGTGCGCCCTGCGCACAGCGGCGCTAAGCCTTGCTATTGCAGCCACAAGCGCCACGGTGGCTTCGGCTGCCGACAAAATCACCATCATCGTCGGCGGCATGGAAAAGCAGATCTATCTGCCTGCCGTGCTCACCCAGCAGCTCGGCTACTTCAAGGACCAGGGGCTCGATGTCGAACTGCTCAACTCGCGCGCCGGGGTCGAGGCCGAAAATGAACTGCTGGCAGGTGCCGTCCAAGGCGTTGTCGGCTTCTACGATCACCCCGTCGACCTGCAGTCGAAGGGCAAATACATCCAGTCGATCGTCCAGTTCAGCCAAGCGCCCGGTGAGGTCGAGCTGGTCTCCGCCAAGCACCCGGAGATCAAGTCGCCCGCCGATTTCAAGGGCGCCACGCTCGGCGTCACCGGTCTCGGCTCCTCGACCGATTTCCTGACCCAGTATCTTGCCGTGCGCAGCGGCCTGAAGCCCGGCGACTACACGCTGCTGCCGGTCGGCGCCGGCAACACCTTCATCGCCGCCGTCAAGCAGGACCAGATCCAGGCCGGCATGACCACCGAGCCGACCATCGCCAAACTGCTCAAGACCGGCGAGGCAAGCATCCTGGTCGACATGCGCACGCCCGAAAAGACCAAGGAAGCGCTGGGCGGCGACTATCCGGCGGCGTCCTTCTATGTCCAGTCCTCCTGGCTGGAAGGCCACAAGGATGAGGCACAGAAGCTCGCCAATGCCTTCGTCAAGACGATGAAATTCATCGCCACGCATTCGGCCGAAGAGATCGCCGACAAGATGCCGAAGGATTATTATGCCGGCAACCGGGACCTTTACGTGCAGGGGCTGGCCGGCGGCAAGGCGATGTTCACGCCGGATGGCCGCATGCCGGCCGATGGTCCGCCGACCGTGCTCAAGGTTCTCTCGACATTCTCGAAGAGCCTGCAAGGCAAGCA
>NZ_RZRR01001631.1:0-423 GCF_003998555.1 Mesorhizobium sp. M7A.F.Ca.CA.002.09.1.1
GCCGGACGCAGCATCACCGCGATCGCCTACGAGGCCGGCTTCAACGACCTTTCCTATTTCAACCGGGCGTTCCGTCGCCGTTATGACGCCACACCCTCGGACGTGCGGGCCGCGGCTTGCAAGCACTGACGCCCGGCTGCCGGCCAGCGGTCCTGTGCAGCGGCTGGACTCATTTGATCGCGTTTATTCGGCGGCCTTGGCCCCGGGATCGGCAAGCTTGTCGTCCCAGGTCACCGCCCGGTAGTCGAAACCATATTCCAGCGTCGGCTTGACGATGCGGAAATAGGGCGACAGGTCGAAATCGCGCGGCGTGTAGAGCGAATGGTGGCGGATGTGCAGGATTTCCTTGCGCGAATAGTTCGACTGCGCCGAGGCGCGGCCGGGCGCACGGGTGATCTCGGGCAGGATCGGATAGCGGATCTG
>NZ_RZRR01001632.1:0-422 GCF_003998555.1 Mesorhizobium sp. M7A.F.Ca.CA.002.09.1.1
AGCTTGGCCTCTCGCGCGAAAAGACGACCCAGATGTCGCCGCCGACCGAAGTCACTTTTTCATCCTCGCCGGCATAGGCCTGGAGCCCCGTCACGGCCTCCACGGGCGCAGGCTTGCGCATCACCCGTACGGCCACCTGATCGCCTGCTTTGGCCGAATCGGCCGGGAACGGATTGCCGGCGGCAAGCTTCAGCCAGTCCTTGGCACCACGCACGATGATGTCGACATGGCGGCCGAAGGTTTTTTCGAAGGCTGCCTCCAGCCGCTGTTCAAGGTCGGCAATATCAGTTGCCGGCGCCTCGAAGACCAGATTTCCGGTCGCCACCAGGGTGCGCGGGTTCTTCAGCCCGAGATCTTCCGCCATGGCCTTGAGATCGGCCATGACGACCCGGCGGCCCTCGCCCAGAATGATGCTGTAAAGC
>NZ_RZRR01001633.1:0-422 GCF_003998555.1 Mesorhizobium sp. M7A.F.Ca.CA.002.09.1.1
GTCTTCCTTCCTGAACTCAAACAGTCGACGCTCACTCTGAACGGCTGCGGCGATATCGGTGTTGTCAAGCCGGGAAAGTAAAGTTCCTGGAAACGCAATCTGGTCTTCGTCGTCGCGCTCGGCCTCAAGTCTAGCGAGCCGTGCAGTCAATTCGTCCAGCCTCTTGGTGACGATTCCAAGGTTTGCCCGCGCTTGCGTTGCATCGAGGCGCACAAGTACATCTCCGGCAGCAATCTTCTGCCCCTCCTTGATGAGAATCTCGCTGATAACGCCTCCAGTCAAATGTTGGATTTTCTTGACATAGCTATCGACGACAAAGGTGCCGGAAGCCACGACTGCACCAGAGAGATTGGTTGCGGCCGCCCACCCGCCTATGCCTCCCACCAAGAAAAGGCAGGAAGTGCCGCCAATGAAGAGGCGCC
>NZ_RZRR01001634.1:0-421 GCF_003998555.1 Mesorhizobium sp. M7A.F.Ca.CA.002.09.1.1
ACCTTCATGAATTGGCGTTGGTTTTCGACCGCAACAGTTGTTGCGTTCATCTCAGGCTGCACTGCCGACTATTTGAATAATTATGACTCGGTGACGCTCGCTGCCGGCGATGCGAACCGCTCAAATATGCTTTTGCAAACTGTCGATCCGTTCAATCCGAATAGCCAAAACACGCGTATTGAAGGCGACGGAGCGCGCGCGGTGGCAGTCTTCAACGGATACCGAGGTGCGACCCGAGCCCGTAGCGCTGATTTGGACTGTGCAGGCGGCAGCGGAAACAATGCAGTGGTTGCCCCTGGGGTGCAGATCACAGGCTCTGATCCTAACGGGCTCGATGGTGATCGCGACGGCATTGGGTGCGAGGGAAAATAGGTTGTCTCGAACAAGGAAAGGAGGGCTAGGCTGGCTCGCAGTCATTGCG
>NZ_RZRR01001635.1:0-419 GCF_003998555.1 Mesorhizobium sp. M7A.F.Ca.CA.002.09.1.1
CTGTAGATGCCGAAGCGCGGCGCCGAAATCGGCCGGTCGGACAGGATCTTGATGGTCAGCGAGGATCCCAGCGCAGTGACCCCGTCGCCGATCGCGGCGGCACCGGTCGCCAGGAACGAGGCGCAGCCATCCGTGGTGCCGGCGACGACGGCCACATCGCGCGGCAAGCCGAACAGTTCCCCGGCTTCCGCGGTGAGGGCGCCCGTGACCTCGCCCGGCACGATCACGCGCGGCAGCAACTCCATGCGCATTCCGGTCGCCGCGATCCATTCCGGCCAGCGGCGGGCCTCGACATCATAACCTGTCTTCAGGGCATTGTTCTCGTCGCTGACGTCGAAGCGGCCGGAGAAGTTTCCGGCAATCCAGTCGGCCTGATGCAGCACTGCCGCAATGCCCGGTAGATGCTGGAAGCGCAGGGC
>NZ_RZRR01001636.1:0-418 GCF_003998555.1 Mesorhizobium sp. M7A.F.Ca.CA.002.09.1.1
CTGCCGGAAGGCGCGGCAGGCTATGGATACTTGGTCGGCGGTACGGCAGGGCTCAAATCGCCCTGCAGTTCCTTCGGCAGCGGCAGGCTTGAGCATTGCAGGTGCACTTCGCGGGCGAACAGCTTTCGTTGCTTCTGCTCATGCTCCTTGATGGCTGCGACGAGCCCCATCGAGTATGGACCAAGCAGGACGCCGAAACCCCATCCCGGATGCTCTTTCTCGCGAGCCTCGTAATCCGAAGCCGCCCTGCGGGCCTGCTGGCATGCCGGGGAGGCCCATTTCTGGTCCTGCTGCGAAAGCGACGCCTCATAGTCGACCGGGGAGGTCGCGCACCCAGCCACTGCCGCAGTCAATGCGAGGCAGATTGCGTTTCTCATCCGAAGCCTCTCCTAAGCCTTGTGAAGGGCCTGCATAGACC
>NZ_RZRR01001637.1:0-418 GCF_003998555.1 Mesorhizobium sp. M7A.F.Ca.CA.002.09.1.1
CTGTTGGTCGTCATTTTCGCCGCCGGCGGCGAGTGGATCGCGCGGGCCGAGGAGCCGCCGCTCAAGGGCGGTGTCGCGGTCTCGTTTGCCCTGGGCGGCGCGGCCATCGCCGGGCTCCTGCTCATGCATATGGCTTTCGATTCCGGCTGGACCACCATCCTGCTCGGTGCGGCGGCCATCGTGCCGGCGCTGGCCACGCGCTGGCGCTCCTATCCGGTGCTCGGCTGGATTTCGGTCGGCGCGGTGATCGCGGTGCTTGGCCGTGTCGCCTTCGACCCGACCATTGTCGGCGCCGGCTTCCTGTCGACGACGCCGGTGTTCAACTGGCTGCTGCCGGGCTACGGCGTGCCCGCACTGGCCTTCGGCTTCGCCGCGTGGCAGCTAGCGCGCACCACCAACGGCCGACCGCGCCTTGCCA
>NZ_RZRR01001638.1:0-418 GCF_003998555.1 Mesorhizobium sp. M7A.F.Ca.CA.002.09.1.1
ATCTTCGACGTCATCGCACGCACCGCCGAACAATGTTTCATGCCGCTGACCGTCGGCGGCGGCGTGCGCCAGGTCGCCGACATCAGGAAGCTGCTCTTGGCCGGCGCGGACAAGGTGTCGATCAACACGGCGGCGGTGAAGAACCCGGACTTCGTTGCCGAGGCTGCCGACAAGTTCGGCAACCAGTGCATTGTCGTCGCCATCGACGCCAAGAAAGTGTCCGCCACCGGTGAGGCCGACCGCTGGGAGATCTTCACCCATGGTGGGCGCGAAAAGACCGGCATCGACGCGGTCGAGTTCGCGCGGAAAATGGTCGATCGCGGCGCCGGCGAGATCCTGCTGACCTCGATGGATCGCGACGGCACCAAGGCCGGCTACGACATCGCGCTGACCCGCGCGATATCAGACGCCGTGCGCG
>NZ_RZRR01001639.1:0-414 GCF_003998555.1 Mesorhizobium sp. M7A.F.Ca.CA.002.09.1.1
GGCCTATGCCGAGCCGAGCTACGACATTTTGAATGGTGCGGCCTTCCTGAAGCTGAGGGGCGAAGGGTCGGCCTATCAGTCGCTGGATTCGGCTTCCAAGTTCGTGCTGGCCGAACGTGTCGCCATCGGTTCGATCGTGGGCACCGGGCTTCAGAATGTGCCGGCCGACCGGCGCTTCTATTCCGGCGGCGGCGGTTCGGTGCGCGGCTACGCCTATCAGGGCATCGGTCCGAAGGATTTCACCGGCCAGCCGATCGGCGGCCTGTCCTTCTTCGAAACCTCGGTCGAGATGCGCATCGCCATCACCGACACGATCGGCATCGTGCCGTTCGTCGATGCCGGCACCGTGTCGACCAAATCGGTTCCCGATTTCTCCGATGTCAAGGTCGGCGCCGGCGTCGGCCTGCGCTATGT
>NZ_RZRR01001640.1:0-413 GCF_003998555.1 Mesorhizobium sp. M7A.F.Ca.CA.002.09.1.1
ACCATCATCGGGTTCAGGCATTGTTGAGGCCGACGGGTCATCCCAAGTCCCCCAAACCCCTCGGCCCGTCTAACCTATAGCCGACCGCAAGGTCGGCTTTTTCTTTTCCGAAATCAGCCTGCGCCAAGGCAAGGTTGCCGCTGAACAGCGCAGCCAGCTCCTGTGCCGGCGGCTCGGCATCCTGGCGCAGCCGGATGGCGAACTCAGCCAAAGGCACCTGCGGCAGGCCAAGCTGGCGCGGCGCCTCGACAATCCCGGAATGGGCAAAGCGAGCCGTTCGCAGCGTCAGTGCGACACCGGCGTTCACGGCTGTGCGCAGGCCGGCCAGACTGGCGCTGCCGGCAGCAATGCGGTAGCGGCGGCCGGCGGCATCGAGTGCGGCAAGTGCCGCTTCGCGAAAACCGCAATATGGA